>MAIU01000148.1 GCA_003344655.1 Candidatus Korarchaeota archaeon NZ13-K | reverse complement strand
GCTCTACGATGATGGCACCAATGGTGATGCGGTGGCCAACGATGGGATCTACACGAATGCCAATGCCTACTCCCTGACACCCGGCTCTCCAATGGGAAGGTGGCGCGTGGTTGTGCTGGCGAACGACTCCTCGGTCTCAACATACTCATCCTCATACAACGGACTTGTTCACATCCCAAACAGGCCCTACGAGGTCAACTACACCGACTTCTTCAACGTGGGCGAGTCCTACTTCTACCTAGGATATGTGAGTGGCGTTATCTTCGAGGACAGGTATCCCCTAGCCTCCCACGGTCCGGAGGATGCTCCCTTCAGCGATGTCCCTGTTTACGCCTTCAGGGACAACGGAGACGGCATATTTGATCCTCTCAGCGATACCCTGGTTACTTGGAGCAGGACCGATTCCAGTGGCAGATATAGGCTGGCACTTCAGGGTAAGAACTTCCTTGTCGTGAACTCCAGGGCACTTGTTCCTACTCTGAACTCTGGGCACTCATCCGATGAGACCTGGGCGGATCAGACATATGGGGTACAGTGGAACGGTAGCTCCTATGTGGGCATTGCTAAGTTCGGTGGAATGGATCCTTGGCTGAGCGACGCCTGCCCCATGGAGATCATATTTCACGATGACTTCGAGACCTGGAGCGGCTGGAACTCTTACGACCGTGGTGGCGTGAGGCAGTCAAACGCGGAGTTCTACAATGGGAGCTACAGCCTTGAGAAATACATCAGAAATGATCCGGACGGGGGATACAAGCTGCTGGGCAGGACGATAGGCAGGGGCTACCTGCTCCAGGGATACGCGTTCAGGCCGGCCCCGGTAGGAAGGAACGCTAAAGTAGCTGTCTCCCTGGTGGATGCAAGCTACAACGGCTACGGCTTCATAGTGGACCATAATTCTAATCGGATCAGGGTGGTCAGGAGGACCGGAGGGGACTTTACTTCCCTCAGCTCAGTGAATTACAATCCTCCTGAGAACAGCTGGTACTTCTGGAAGCTCATACTGCTCGAGAACAACACGATAATATTCAGGCTCTACTCCACTGACGGTAGCCTCTTAACAGAGGTCAGGGCCACGGACTCCACTTACAACAGCTTCGACAGGGTTCTCGTGCAGGGTGATGCCACCTACTACTTGGATGTGCTGGTGCTATGGAGGCTGCCCTCGCACTGCGAGCACGTGGCTGAGGTGGACACCTCAAACTATCTGGGGGAGAGCATAGACTTCGGTTTCAGCTACGAGGTCGTGGTCAACACGAAGGACTCGGATGATGCCCC
>MAIU01000147.1 GCA_003344655.1 Candidatus Korarchaeota archaeon NZ13-K | reverse complement strand
CTGGTATTTGAGCGAGGGCGACCCGCAAGATTATCTTGCCCCACCGCACCTATCCCACGCCTAGCATCCATAGGGTCGCTGTGTCAGCGAGCCGACCTCGCGTCCAAGCGATAGGGTTAAATTAGCCCACCTTCCCACTACCTTGATGTCCCTGATAGAGGAGCTATCTAAGGAGCTGGAGAAAAATCCCGAGTTAGCCAGGAGGCTGGCTAGAAAGCTGATAGAGTACATAGAGCCCGAGCTATCCGTCTCGGTCCAGATAAACAGGCTAGTCGAGCAGATGAGCAGGCTAGCTCAGGAGCAGACCAAGATATGGGGCGAGATCAGAGCGCTCAAGGAGGAGCAGGTGAGGATATGGGAGGAAATAAAGGCGATAAAGGAGGACATAGCTAGAATATGGGAGGAGATCAGAGCGCTCAAGGAGGAGCAGGTGAGGCTGAGGCACGACTTCAATGAGATGCTCACGGAGATTAGGGAGATGAGGGCGAGACAGGACAGGTTCGAGAGGGAGCTGGCCAGGATAGGCGAGTCCATGATGTACGGCTTCTCCCAGCTCAGCAGGTTCGCTGGCGTGACCTTCGAGCAGTTCGTCCGGACCCTTCTGACTGACCTCTTCAGGAAGTTCAGGGAGATACCGGAGGACGCTGAGCTGAGATCTGCGAGGATAGACGGGGAGGAGGTGGACATATTCCTAGAGGATCCCCTAGTTGTTGGGGAGGTGACGGCCCACGCCGAACCCGATGAGTTGGACAAGCTCCTCAGGAAGGCGAGGAGGGCGGAGGAGATCTACAAGAGGAAGGCCAGGCTGATACTTGTGGCGGAGACCGCCGACGCCAGGATCGCGAGGGAGCTCAGGGAGAGAGCCAAGGAGGAGGGAGTCGAGCTAATCATAGGGAAGGAACTGTGAGAGCGAATCCCAAGACCCCTGAAGCTCACTTCCTCTAAAGCCTCCTCAGCTCCTCCCCCTCTCGTTTCAATTCCCCTGGACACCCATGTTGAGAGGAATTGTGAATGTCCTCAAGAAGCGTCTATGAGCATGCCGAGAACATTTATAAAGCCTAGGATTACTGAGTTGTAGAGAATCATGTTGGTTGAGAGCCTAGAGCTTCACGAGCTCAGAGGTATAAGAAGGCTTTCCAAACCTTTGGAGCTGACTGAGTTCAATGTGCTCATAGGCAGGAACAACGTGGGAAAAACTGCGATTCTGGAAGCTCTTTACCTTCTGAGAATGCCCTTTGCAACTTATCCCCTTCCACCCTACGGAGAAGATTTACCAACGCTTCTGTCAAAGCTTCACGGTGGTCCCTCCTCCCTGATCTATGGGTATGCTGGGGAGGCACGAATAATCTA
>MAIU01000146.1 GCA_003344655.1 Candidatus Korarchaeota archaeon NZ13-K | reverse complement strand
CATCTATCTTGTTCATTATCAGGCTGACGTAGAGGGGCATCAGGCCGGCGGTGGGTTCGTCGAGCAGGAGGAGCTTCGGGTTCCTCACTAGGCCTATGCTTATCGCTAGCATCTGCCTCTCCCCTCCGCTCAGGGTCCCGGCCCTCTGTCTCCTCCTCTCCTTTAGTATGGGGAACAGCTCGTAAACGTAATCCAGGATCTCCGAATCGCTCAGCCTCGCGAAGGCCATCGATATCCTCAGGTTCTCCTCGACGGAAAGGTCCGAGAATATGTTTATCATCTGGAGGACGTAGGAGACCCCTTTCCTGGCCACCAGGTGTGGTGGGAGCTTTGAGATCTCCTCCCCATCCAGCTTTATGCTCCCGGAGTAAACGTCAGCTATGCCGAATATGCTGTTCAGTAGGGTCGTCTTCCCAGCCCCGTTGGGACCTATCACGGCGACTATCTCCCCCTTCTCGCAATCCATGGAGAGGTCATAGAGGACGTGAAGCTTCCCGTAGCCCGAGTTCAGTCCCCTCACCTCAAGCATTTCAACCACCCACGTAGACCATCCTGACCCTCTCGTTCCTGGCTATCTCCTCAGGAGTCCCCGTTGCGATTATCTTGCCCTGATGCATGGCGTAAACGAAATCAACGTACTTCAGGGCTATGTCCAACCTGTGCTCGATTATAAGGAACGTGAGGCCCATAGAGTCCCTCAGCCTCACTATGTAGGAGAAGATGTCGTGAGCGAGCCTCGGGTTGACGCCGGCTATAGGCTCGTCCAGGACCACCATCTTGGCCCCGGACATGAGGGCTCGTCCTATCTCTATTAGCTTCAGGGCCCCCGCATCAAGGGAGGCCGGCTCCTTGTCCCAGTGATCCTCCAGGCCGAGAACCCTCATTATCTCGAATGCCCTCTCAACAGCCTCATCCTCGAACCTCTTCCAGGAGGACCTGAGAATGTGCCTCGTGAAGAGCTCTCCCGGATGGCCTCTAGCCGCCACAAGAAGGTTCTCGAGGACCGAGAGCTTGAGGAACGGGGAGGGTATCTGGAAGGTCCTGACGAGCCCCTTCTCATAGGTCTTGTGAAGCGGAAGGCCCGTTATTTCCTCCCCCTGAAAGAAGACCCTCCCGCCGTCCGGCTTGTAGTATCCAGTCACCGTGTTAACGAAAGTAGTCTTGCCACAGCCATTGGGCCCTATGAGGAGTGTTATCGATCCCTTCTCCACCCCCAAGCTCACCTCATTGACTGCTATCAACCCACCAAATCTCTTGATGAGCCTATCAGTCTGAAGCATCATGTTACCACCGACCTGGCTGGGCTCTCGTCGCAAGGGTATTTTATAAACACGACATGACTCGCCTGAGGGCGATCTATGAAAAAACAAAAATTTGAGGAGGATCAGGACTTGAGTGGGTAGGTCCAGCT
>MAIU01000145.1 GCA_003344655.1 Candidatus Korarchaeota archaeon NZ13-K | reverse complement strand
GATCTCCTCCCCCATCCTCCGCTGTCCCCTGGGATTGGCTGGATTCGAGTCCTGCATGAGGAATGTGGCCCCCCTCTCCCTCGCGATCCTTTCGGCCACCGATCTTATGCTCCTCGGATCCTCGGGTGGCACGTTAGGGCAGGTGTACACTCTCGCCCCAAGCCTCCTCATCAGCGCTATCTTGACGGGGCTCGCATCCTCCTTCACGGCTATGTGCACCTCGAACCCCATCGCCCTCCCGTGAAGGGCTAGGGAAACTCCTGTGCACCCGCTGGTCGCCTCCACTATCTCCCCTCCCCTTCCCTTCCTGTCGATGAGATCCAGGAGCATGGAGACCGCCATCCTGTCCTTGTGACTCCCGCCCGGGTTCAGGTACTCCAGCTTGAAGAGTATGCCATCTACCTCAACTATTGGCGTTTTCCCCACCTGCTCCCATATCTCCGGCATCCCCATCACCTTCGGCTCCCCGCTCAGCCCAGGGCGTAATGAAAGCTTCTCCTCAGAGAGGAGTGGTGCTTTCCCTCCTCTCCTCAAATACAGCCCTCAGCTTGAGCTTCTCCTCCCTTATCCTGAGGTTGCCCAGTCCCGGACCATCCGGCAGTATCCTGAAGCCGTCCTCACATCCAGCTCCCCCCTCCACGAAGTCCTCCTTAAGCGAGATGTCAGAGTCCAGGTCAGTTGTGACCACGTTCCTGGTGGCTGTTGCGAAGTGAACGGCAGCCGTTATGCTGACACCTCCCTCCATCATGCACCCTATCATGTTTGGGATGCCGGCAGCCTCGCTTATAGCCGCTATCCTTCTAGCCTCGAGCAGGCCCCCGGCCTTGGACAGCTTTATGTTTATGTAATCTGCCGCCCTTAGCTTCGCTATCATCAGGGCATCCCTGGCGGAGTGAACCGACTCGTCTGCCATTATCGGGATCGGGCTTGTCCTCGTGAGCTCGGCCATCCCCTCCAAGTCATACCACCTCAGAGGCTGCTCCGCTAGCTCGACATCGTATCTCTCCATCTCCGCCAGAGCTTTTTTAGCTTGCTTCAGAGTCCATCCCTGATTGGCATCTATCCTTATCCTGACATCCTTTCCCACGGCATCCCTGACAGCTCTAACCCTCGCTATGTCCTCGCTCACTTCAGTCCCCACCTTCAGCTTGAGCACCCTGAAACCGGCCTCGACGTGCTTGACCGCATCCGAGGCCATCTCCTCCGGCGACATTATCCCTATCGTGAAGTCAGTCTCCACCCTGTCGGAGTGACCGCCGAGCAGATCCCTCAGCCTCACCCCGAGTACCTTACCCTTGAGATCGAACATGGCCATCTCGAGGGCCAGCTTCGCGGATGTATTTCCAAGGATCGCCCTCGAGAGCTTCTCCTCGATCCTCTCCACATCCAGGGGATCCTCCCCTATTATCAGGGGAGCTAGCACGTTCATCGCGGCTAAGATCGTGTCCTCGCTCTCC
>MAIU01000144.1 GCA_003344655.1 Candidatus Korarchaeota archaeon NZ13-K | reverse complement strand
CCGCCACGAGGATAAAAAGGATACGCCCAGCCCCCTAACGCGATTCGATGGTGGACTCACATTTTTAGAGCTCCACCACCCGCGGAGCTGGTGTACGATCCGGTAGAGCTGGCCGAGGCGGTGAGGGGCTTGGTGGAGAGGGGGGAGAGGAGGAAGTACTACAGGTTCAGAGGGGGGAGGTGGTACGGGGGCATAGCCACGGCGGACTGCGTCGGTTGCAACCTGAGGTGCGTCTTCTGCTGGAGCCACTTCCCCAGGGACAATCCCCAGGCTAATTGGGGTTTCTTCAGCCCCGAGGATGTTTACCTCAAGCTGCGGGGCATAGCAGAGGGCAGGGGCTATGCTCTGCTGAGGCTGTCCGGAAACGAGCCCACCATCTGCTGGAACCATCTCCTCGGGCTGCTCGAGCTCGTCGAGAGCGATGGGAGGTTCAGGTTCATACTGGAGACGAATGGCATCCTGATAGGGAGCGATAAGTCCAAGGCCAGGGACCTCTCCTCCTTCACCTGCGTTCACGTCAGGGTTTCCCTCAAGGGGACCTGTGAGGAGGAGTTCTCCCTGCTAACGGGGGCCAGGCCGGAGGCTTTCGAGCTTCAGCTGAGGGCCCTGGAGAATCTAGCGGATGAGGGAGTTTCCGCCCATCCCGCCGTCATGCTCTCCTTCTCGAGTGAGAGGAACCTCAGGGGCCTGCTGGAGAGGCTGAGGGGGATAGAGCCAGCCTACGCGAGGAGGCTGGAGGAGGAGTATGTCTTCCTCTATCCCCACGTGAAGGAGAGGCTGAGGAGGGCTGGCCTCACACCTAAAATTGCTTACGATCCCGGGAGGATAGCTGGAGACTTCATCTGAGTCCCTCCGGACAATCCTGGGGAGAAGGCATCCCGTCCCTGAGCGAGGCCGGGTTTCGAGCTCACCTGTCGATCTCCTCCATGAGCCTAGCTATCTCACCGGGTCTCATCGTGACGATTATCCCCTTGCCCTCGGCCCTCCTGACGGTGAGATCATCCGGCTCCTCCACGCAGAGGAGGAACAGCGCGTTCGGCCTCCTCCCGTAAACCTCCTCGTATGATCTAGAGGCCTCCAGGAGCTGCCTTATGTCCCTCGAGCTCCCCCTCATGGCTATCTCAACGAGAGCAACGGTCCTCCTGCCGCTGATTATCGCGTCGACTGAGGGCCTCCCCCTCTCTATGAACCCCCTGTCCACCTCGAAGCCCCTCCTCGTGCAGAGGCTCTCGAGGGTCCCCCTGAGGCTTATCTCCTCTAGCTTCGAGTACCTCCTGTCGAGCCTCCCGACGGTCGAGGAGAGCGTCCTAACTGTCCTCCAGAGCCTGTTGACGTTCTCCGTGAGCTCGCTTATCCTGCTTGAGAGCTGGTTGTTGACTTCCTCTATGCGCTGCGAGAGCCTGTTGACGTTCTCCGTGAGCTCGCTTATCCTGCTTGAGAGCTGGTTGTTGACTTCCTCTATGC
>MAIU01000143.1 GCA_003344655.1 Candidatus Korarchaeota archaeon NZ13-K | reverse complement strand
TATGTAGCATCCGGATTTCTGGCTATCATGAGGTTCAGGTTCCACTCTCTTGCAATTCTGTCCCTGAACTCGTAGATCTCGGGGAACTTGTAGCCCGTGTCTATATGAATGACGGGAATGTCTGGCCTCTCCTGGATGACCAGGTAGACGAGGGTTGTGGAGTCCTTTCCTGTTGACCAGAGACAGGCAGGATTCCTGTAGGTGGCTAGGGCCTCTCTAATTATGTAAATCGCTTTTCCCTCAAGCTCTCTCAGGTGCTGGGGCAGCATATGCGATGATCCAGCGTACATATATAATCTCGACCACAGGATACACATATGTGTCTCCCGATGGGATCACAAAAAAGGAAAGGTGAGGAGGCAGCGGTGCTGCTGGTGGCCCTCCTGAGGGGGGATCTCGGGAGGCGAGGAATAATCCTCAGGAGGTGCCCAAGGAAAAAATGTGGGAGGGAATATTTAAGGTTTCAATCAGACAATGGTTCACACTTCATGGTAGTAGACTAGACGATTTGGGGACCAATGCGTTCCTCCTGCAGCGTATACATAGAGGAGGTTTACCTCTTTGTCCACAGGGTCATGTTCAACTTCTAGCTCCAGAGCCACGGGAATCCCGTGCTTCGTCTCGCAATTGGCAAGAAATTCAGGCCCATGTATATCTTTTTTCTTGTGGAATATCCTGCACATCAGGCCTGCCTCCCTGAGGGCTTTCTTGAGGGCGTGGGGGACATCCTTGTGGAACATCTCGTCCAAGTCCTTCTCCGTTTCTATTTCGACATCCTCGAATATGCTCTCCTGGATCTCTCCCTCGGCATACCCCTTCGAGAGGGCCTCTGATACAAGATCCTTCAGATCCCTGATCGCTTCCTTCAGCATCGTAACCACCGAGGAACCAGCCTGTAGGTTCCATAAAATTTTTGTGGGGTGAAAAGCTTTTATCCAGCAGTTGGAGGGTTGGATATGTATAGGATGAGGTTCGACAGCGGGAGGGCATTTCTCTACCTAGCAGTTGTGCTCGCCGTAGCGTTTCTCATAATGGAGATAGGTCATCTCATACCGCTGAAGCCCTACGCAGTATATGGGGATCCCACAGGACTGCAGATATCCGTCCCCGATTCCTGCACACCGGGGGAGGTGGTGTGGGCGTGGCTTCACGATGAGAGGACAATACAGACTGCAACGGGGAAGATAGTCGAGACCAACACTCCCTTGAACTTCGCAACCTGCTCGGTGGAGAGGCACTACTGCGGGGCACAGTTCGCATGCCCGCTTAACCCTGGAAAATATACGGTCTTCGCACAGACGGACAAGGCATCTATAACGGCACCTCTGCCAGTTGTGGCGCCAGGAGGGACAAACAACACGAGTGGAGGCAATAAAACGGGAGGAACCAACAACACGAACCAGACCGGAAGCCAGACAGGAGGAACAAACCAGACCAGCGGGGGAACTCAGACTGGAACTGCAACAGCAGGCACCTCGATAATGAGCTGGCTCTTCAACAGCGACCCCAGCATATACCTGTCGC
>MAIU01000142.1 GCA_003344655.1 Candidatus Korarchaeota archaeon NZ13-K | reverse complement strand
ATCCTGGAGAGGGCGCGGGACGTGCACTCCGAGGAGCCTCGGGTCAGGCTGAGGCTGGATAGGGTCGGGAGCCTCGGGCTGAGGGTCCCCATCGCGGTCGACGGGTTCCTCCTGCTGGCTGAGGCGGATGTCTGGGTCAGCCTGCCCGCCGACAGGAGAGGGGTGGATTTGAGCAGACAGGTCCAGGCCATCTACAGCCTCTCCGATCCGCCGAAGGGGCCGGAGGATCTTGCTAGGGAATCTGTCAAGCTCCTCATGGAGCTGATCCCGTACGCGGATTCAGCGGGCGTCTCCCTGAGGTTCGAGGTCCCTCTGATAGCTTCCAAGAGGTACTACAGGGCTGAGGTCGGCTCCGCCGTGCTGGAGGGTGTTGAGGTGAACACCACCAGGGTGGAGCTGGCCGGCATGACCTCCTGCCCCTGCACCATGGAGCTGATAAGGGCCTACCTCAGCTCTCTCGGGGAGAGGGCATCCATCACGGCCACGCACACACAGAGGAGCATTGGGATAATCGAGGCGTCCCTGGGAGGGGAGCACCTGGATCGCGACAGGCTTGTCGGCGTGGTGGAGGGGGCGATGAGCTCCCCCCTGATGACCCTCACGAAGAGGCCGGATGAGGCTGCCCTCGTCGTGAGCTCCCTCATGAACCCAAAGCTGGCTGAAGACGTCGTCAGGGAGATGGTGATCCTCTTCCTGAGGGAGTTCCCATCTGCTCCGGACGAGGCGACACTGCTGGCGGCAGTGAGGAGCTACGAGAGTGTTCATATGCACGATGTTTACGCTGAGGTGAGATCCACGGTTGGCAGGCTCAGGCTCAGGTTCAGCTGAGGAGCTTGGAGAGGACCTCCCTCACGCATGAGAACTCCCCGGCCAGGCTGCTTCCCTCCCTCGCATTAAGCTCCATCTTTTCCTTCAGCCTCCTGAGCTGCCTCAGGTTCCCCAGAACGACAAGATCAACCCTCTCGCTTCCGAACACTATGGAGCTTGAGGGGAGGGCAGCCTCACCGCCGGAGGAGAGCATCTCCTGCTTGATCACAAGCGCGACAGGGTTCTTCACGTTCCTCATGTAGATGACCCTGAAATCCGACTTCTTGGACATTATCTCGGCCCCCCTGGGGTGCGATCCCAGGTAGAGGAACATGTCCTCGAAATCGATGGCCTCGAGGTCGAAGGTCATCTGATAAGCTTCCACCTCACCGCAACGGGCATGGTCCATCTCCCTCCTGATGAACTCGGCCACCCTGACCGCTTGGACGGTCTCCCTCACGTCATGAGTCCTGATTAGGCTGGCCCCGTTGTAGACAGCTATAGCGGTGGCTGCCAGACTGCCGGCCAGCCTGTTGGCAGGATCCTTCTCGCCGGCTATCTCACCTATGAACGACTTCCTGGAGACGCCGACGCATAAGGGTCTGCCGAGCGTGAGGAGGCCCCTCAGCCTCCTTATCACCAGGGAGTCCCAGACGTACCAGGGCACCTCCTGATCCCTGAAGAACCCTATCAGGGGATCCAAGACGATCCTCTCCTCCCTGA
>MAIU01000141.1 GCA_003344655.1 Candidatus Korarchaeota archaeon NZ13-K | reverse complement strand
GGGGAGAAAGGGGGTTTCACATCATGTCTGGTTCAGGGGTTTCGGGGGGGTCAATATGGTTAGTGCCTCCGAGAGGTATAAAACCCTATCGACAAGTGGAGGACTAGATGGATTCTCTGAGGCTGTTAGATCAATCTTCGAAGGTATAAGGGCTGCAGCCAACTACTTCGACTACTCTAAGCCTTCAAGCAGCTACACACCTAAGCCCAGGGTAGAGGTCTACAGGTCTAGGAGGACTGGGGAGGAGAATCTGATCCTATTCAAGTTCTACATACCTGAGACCAGGGTCGGTCAAACACCTAGCGTCGTTATTGTAGCAGCCTACAGGAGCTTCAATAAGCCTGTGAGTAAGTTCATATTCGAGAGGTCTTGGAGATACATTTGGAGGACTGTGGAGGAGTTCACAGAGGAGGATAGAGGCTTCGAGGAGCACATATTCATATACTTCGCTGGGGAGGGTTTCAGAGCCGGGGTAGAGGAGGCTAAGAGGGCTGTAAACGGGGGCTTCAAGGAGTCTGGGGTAAACGCTAAGGTAAGGCTCGTGGATTTGAGGTTCAGAAGCCTGGGAGACACCATTAGGAGGGATCTCATAAGATACCTGGGGTCCAGGGCTTGGAGGCTCATTGAGAGTCTCGGAGGCGGGAGAGATGGCGTCAAGGTTAGGGGATCCGTGAAGAGCTTCCTAGACTTCGTAGCCCTCATAGTTTCGAGGCTCACAGACCTCAGTGTCTACAGAGATGTTCAGGACATCTCTAAGAGGGGGGAGGCTCTTCTAAGTGTCTACAGGGCTATTCTCGAGAAGCTCTCAGTAGGACCCCCGAAGCGTAGATCCGGAGGCTCTGAGCGGAGCGGAGGAGGATCAGGGGAGAGGCCTGGGGTATCTGCAGACCTCGATAGACCGCTGATAGAGCCCGGAGCACTCTCAGACAGGTTCATACCTGTAGCAGAGTAGTAGAGGAGCACTCAAAGCCCTTCAACTGGTCGCCGAATCGGGCTGTATGGTTACCAGAAGAGAGGTGTCGGGATATGAGGGCTGTGAAGGTGTCTGAGGAAGCCTACAGACTGATCAAGAGATTCGCTGAGGAGAGGGGTCTGAGGAGCCTCAGGGAGGCTTTGGATAGGATCCTGGAGGAGTATTCATCTGGTTACCGCAGCCCGGAGCATGGTTACCAGAAGAAGCACCCCGTGGATTCAGCCGCTAAGTGCAGAGCTAGGAGAGTTACCCAGAGAGCCTACGTACTGGAGTGCTCAGATGGGAGGAAGGCTTTCATACCCTTCGACACTCTTCTGAGAATCGTGGAGGAGTTCGGAGACTCTGTAGAAGTTGTGGAGAGTTCTGCAGCCGGAAGCGGTGATCAGACCCCGAAACTGCTATAGGTGCACCATTGCGGAGTCATAGCCTGGCAGAAACTTTCGGAGTCAGTCTACTCCTTTATATGCTCACTTCCATATGCACACTTTCATATGCACACTTACATAAACTCACCGAAAAACCCCCCATAATACTGAGCATATAAAACAGATGAGTATCAGCTGATATTCGTGGAGTC
>MAIU01000140.1 GCA_003344655.1 Candidatus Korarchaeota archaeon NZ13-K | reverse complement strand
CTTTGCGCCTCCTCCTGCCGGAGTACTTCCTCAGCAACCTCTCGGCGGCCTTCGGCTTGAGCTTGCGTAGCCTCTGAATGCGCCTAACTATGTTGAAGTACGTCGTATGGATGGTTCTTAGCTTGCTCTCAATCCTAAGGATGTGTGGGTTCGAGCTCACAGCCGTGACATTAGACTCGTTGATGTCTATCGCTATCCAGTCGCCCGGGTTGGAGAGGTCTACCTCCTTCTTGAAGGGTACGATTATCTCCGTCTCGTTTATCGTCACCTCGCCTGTTTTGAGCTTGCCCTCCCTCCACGCGTCTATGAGCCTCCTCTGGTAGTCCCCGTACTTCAGCTGCACGAAGAGGAACTGCCTAGGCCTGACCGAGATTCTGACCTTATCGCCGTAGAACCTGTAAAGTTGCGGGTCTAGTTGCGTGAAGAGCTTCTTGGCCAACTGGCCTATCGCCCTTGACCAAGCCCCTCCGCCTCCTCCAGCTCTTGAGAATGGCTAGGGCTATCTTGCAGGCCGAGTGGCAGAAGTGCGTCGAGTAGTCCCGCGCCTCTTCCACTCCTCGTAGATGCCCTTCCTGAGCCTGGCGTAGGACGTGGTCCACCTCCTCGCGGCGTAGTCC
The DNA here is from genome assembly GCA_003344655.1 of Candidatus Korarchaeota archaeon NZ13-K. Lineage (NCBI taxonomy): Archaea > Thermoproteati > Thermoproteota > Candidatus Korarchaeota archaeon NZ13-K. The sequence goes on along the minus strand of MAIU01000140.1, from coordinate 955 downwards.
ATGCAGAAGTTGACCATGTCCCTGAAGTCCTCTAAGAGCTTCTTCACCGCTCGCTCGGCTCGTAGCTGAAGGGTATGCTGAGGGCTACTTCCACGGCAGTAGGGTATACTTCCAAAAGTGTTATAAAGGTTAACTATTCAGAAAAAGCTGACTCAGCCTGAAAAAGAAATCAACCGAACGTCTGTGAATGAAGCTTTATCTAACTCGAATAAGATAACATGAACCTCAACGTCAAGCACTCTATGACAATAATACCTTCCTATACCCCACGATGCCCAGAAATGCGAAACCACGCTGCCGACGTTTTCGTCACCAGTGGCTTTGATTAAATAAAATCCTCTTGCCGTTTGAACCGTAATCTTGTAATATATGGCGTACATCGTCATATTCTCTCCCGTCAGCCTCGTTGAGTTTAGAACAAGCCCAACCTTGTATCCATATTCTTTCGAGCTTCTGTTCAGATGATACCCTGCCGGTACAACTATCGAGAAGCTATCGGCCTCAACCTGGCCAGATGTCAGCCTCATGACCTTCTTAACCAGCTCCCCGTAGCTTTCAGGAGCGCCCATAGCGTAATTTTTGGCTAAAGCCACCTCAGCAGCCGTAACTACGGCAGGTACGTACGGCTCTTGACCTCCAACGTACTTCCCAGCAAGATAAAGTTGCTTTGCATCGAGCGACTTGCAGGATAGCACGGCTGCCAAGACCTCCCCGTCGCTTATCTCGATGTTGCCAGATATCCTTACCTTTTTGCTGCCATCCAATTCCATGGGCTTTCCGTCAACTATCCCCTTGACGGAAGAGGCGTATACCTCGAGGTCCCTTAGAACGCCCTCCGATGCCGCTAAGCCAAGATCGGGCATGGAGAGGTTGAAAACAACGGCCTCTGCGCCCCTGATCCTGACGAGCGAGAGGTTACCGACACTTACCGGCCCCTCGATGAGGCCATCCTTGA
>MAIU01000139.1 GCA_003344655.1 Candidatus Korarchaeota archaeon NZ13-K | reverse complement strand
GAGATAAAGGAGGCGGACTCCGCCCTTGTCTACCTGCAGGCAACCCCCAACACGAGCTTGGAGGAGGCTGGCTCGGCTACTAAGCTCCTGACCGAGGACTACCTGCTTGAGAGGGTCTACTGGGGGTTCAGGATAGCCGAGGATCTGACGGAGCCCAGGATAACGGTGATAGTGTCAGGTGTCAGATCCCCCACCCTCGAGGGCCTGCTCGGGATATCAGCCACCAGGTAACCACAATTTTTTCTTTATTTACTGCAAAATTTCTCATTCGAAGGTCCCTCATTGGAAGTAAGAGGGGAATCCCTTATAAGGTGATCGGCGCTATTACTTGGATACCATGGAGGATGAGGGGAGGGTTGAGCTCTACTGCAGCAAGGTGCCACCGCTCTACCCGGTTAGGGTGAGCCTGGAGATGAGGCAGGAGCTCATCGTGAGGTCCTTGAGGGTGAGCAGCTACACCAGCATAGCCAAGGAATCCGGGATACCGGTCATGAAGGTGATCAAGGTGATGTCCACCCCCAGCGCCCCTATGCCGTTCGCCCTCCTAGTGAAGCTGGCAGAGCTTGCTAGGATAGACCTCTGGGAAGTGCTCTGCTCGATAGAGAGCATCGGCTTCAGGAGAACCTTGAAGCCGAACTTCGATCTTGAGGCGATTGCCTCGCTCATAGGATACTCCGCATCAAGCAGCTCGAAGTTTAAGGTGAGGGAGAGGAGCGTATCCCTCATCCTGAGGTACGATGACGACTATCAGCTCTCCCACATCATGGAGCTCCTGAGGGCTGTACTGAACGCGAACCCGGGCGATGTCGTGGTTAACAGGGAGGAGAGGAAGATCTACCTGCTGCCCGGCCTGGGGGTCCTGCTCCTGCTGCTAGGGGCTCCGACTAGAAGGGAATTTTACGATGGGTGGGAGGTCCCGGGGTGGCTCGATCGCTATCCGCTCGAGTTCTTAAAGGCTTTTCAGAGCGGTAGGCTCTTCAGGAGCGTCCCCTCGAGGGGATGCGCGAGGTTCTACTTCAAGGCTTTCAACCTGGAGGGCATGCTCAGGTTCGTGGAGAGGATCAGGGATCTCTACGCGAAACTGGGAGTCAGGTTGGAGGAGAGGCCGAGGCTCCTCTCCGACAGGATAATTTACCTTGAGATATGCAGGAGAGCCATCCTAGAAGCCCTGCTCCACTCAGTGGGTTTCACCTCACTCAAAAAAATGAGGGAGATTTCCCTCCTAGTAGAGAGGTAGTCACCTGATCTTGCTCGCAACGGTCTCCCTGACGGTCTCCAGGTCCTTGACCAGGGCTTTCCTGTCATCCGGATCGAGCTCATCGAGGCCGCTGTAGTGATCCCTTAGGTACTCGAGCCAGGACTTTACCAGCTCCCTGTCCTCCTCCTCCAAGGCTTCGCTCAGCTTCTCCAGCTCCCTGCTCAGCTCCGCGACCTTCGGTCTCGCGTAGATGACTTTGTCCTCGACGGATTGCATTAGCGCGCCAAGCCTGAAGGCCACCCTGGGATCGGAGTAGCTCATGCTCTCACGACCCCGGAGGTCTTATGACGATCTCCACCTTCTCCTTCCTCCTCCTGTAGAGAAGGATCGCGACCACCAAGACGATGACTGCCACCACAGCTAACA
>MAIU01000138.1 GCA_003344655.1 Candidatus Korarchaeota archaeon NZ13-K | reverse complement strand
AGGTGGTACTCCCACGTGTTCATTCAGATTGAGAGCAAGCGTCCTTTCGGGAGGGTGTTCATACCGGATAAGGTCGACCTGACGTTCAGGAGGAGAGGGGTCTTCGCCAACTACTCCGAGGAGCCCGTGTCCGCATCGAAGAACTTCTACCTGATAAGGGGTTCCGGGAGGGAGGCAAAGCTCATCGCGGCCTGGCTGAACTCAACACCCTTCCTGGCGGCGCTCCATCTCGTGGGCAGGAGGATATCTGACACCTGGACGAGGCTCTTGGAGAACGACTACCTAGAGCTCCCGGTGGTGTCACCCGAGGCGGACGGCTCCGTGGAGGAGGTCTTCGATGAGATGAGGGACAGGGAGCTCCCCCCGATCTGGAAGCAGCTCGGGGAAGAGTACAGGGAGAGGTTGGACTCGTCCCTCATTGAGGCGATAGGGGTCGATCCATCGATCCTACGCGAGATATACTCGAGGCTCCGGGATATGGTCCGCGGAGAGGGGCTGTCAGCCCGAGGGGCTTGAGCTCCGAGCTAGGACTTGGGCTAATTTCAGGATCCTTCCCGAAGCCCCCGATTTTAGTCCCACCGTTCTGAGTTACTGCTCCTTCGTAGCTTTCATCACATTTATAGCAGAAAGCTTTCCCGTCTCAGAGTTCATCGACGAGCTTTTGGGGAACGGGGCTCTCCACATTTCTCTTCTTCAAAATCCTATGCTCATTTGGGCCAGCTTTCCTCACATATCGGGCACAGGGATGAGATATTGCGAGAATCAGAGGCATCTAAAATTATTACATGTTTCTGCTCCTAAGAGCAAGAATTCGCATTAAACTCCACACCTAATCCCTTAGGGGAGAGGGAAAGACTGTTTGGAACTGTTATATGACTAGCAACGAGCATGCACCCGAATACCGGTCTTCTTCGGCCAAGCTCACACCTAAATGCCGATATTCCGAGGAGAACGAGCCCGAATGGGCATAAGACTATTAGGTATTTTGAGAGATTCGGGAGATGTGACCTCTCATACAGACACCTCCCTTGGGCATCGCGGCCGTAGCTTCACCCTTTTCGTGGAATCCCTGGCGTCCCGCATCTGAAGGTTGAGAGCTGTCGCAACCTCACAGTGCATCAACCTGCCCCGATAGGCCTTTAAAATTTGTCTACTAAGTATTTAACGGCTTCGCTAGGCCGTGAGTGCGATCGCGAGCTCCACGCGAGTCACGGCTGACCAGAACGGTCGAGGTGGCATTTGTATGAGGCCGGCGGAGGATGATGCGCTCTTCCATCATTAAAATTCGATTCAGGACAATCAGTCACTGATCGATATCATCCCTCATACCTTTCTTCACATAATCCTCTTCCTCCTGCAGGCCTCCAAGGCCTCCTCCCACCTCCTTCTATCCCAGTAATCCCTGAGCTCCTCGAAGACCTTCGCCAGGAGAAGCCGCTTCGTTCATCTTTGAGTCGATTCGGGGAAGGAGTGGATATGCTGTACCACCAGGGACTTCTCCAGAAGGTAAGTTTCCGGACGTGATGCGAAGCCTCTTCGCGAAGTAGCGGACGGCCGAGCTCCCCTGAGACCTCAGTTCATATCCCAAGCCGTTCCTCCTCTCTTGGGGATAGACGTGTGAAGGAT
>MAIU01000137.1 GCA_003344655.1 Candidatus Korarchaeota archaeon NZ13-K | reverse complement strand
TCCTCCTCCAGACCGTTGCAGGACTTCCTAACCCTTCCGTTCAGGTTGACTATCTCCCCGCTCGAGAGGATGTATTCGTACAGCGGCATATCATGATAGGTCATCCTGTCAAGAAAAACGGGGGCATCCGATTGTAATAATCTCATAATCCGAGCATCCTATCCCTTTTCAACTCCGCTGAGAGCCCCTCAAGGGGAACTCCCCACGCGGCACGATCTTCGGGTGCACCTGAGTCTCCGATGGAAGGCATAGAATTGAATTCATGGCGTCACGTGAGGAACGTTTTTATTATTGGCTGCCCCGACTAGGAGGCCTTATGGTGAGGTCATGGGATGGAGGTGATCCACCTGACGGGAAAACGTCTTGTTGTTCTGGCAGTCCTGCTCGTACTGACACTGCCCCTGATGGTCGAGGATGTCAGCTCCCAGGGGGCCGTCACTGTTGGATTCGATAAGAAGCATGGACTTCCCTCCGCGAAGTTCCCGGCATTGAGGCAGCTGCTCGAGGGGGAGGGCTATGCTGTCAGGGATGTGGAGGGCTTCACCCCCGAGGTGGATGTCATAGTGATCGTGAACCAGACCTCCCCCCTGACCGAGGGGGAGCTGAGCGACCTCGATTCCTACGTGAGGTCCGGACACGGCCTCCTCATAGTTAGGAGCATAGTAAGTGCCGCGTTCAACGTCTGGTCATCGGAAGAGTCCCTCTGCACCCCTAGGGTCATAGGAGGCTGCGATCCCTTCGAGGCGGCCGTCAACTCCACGAGGTTCAGGTACTCCAGGTCGGTCCTAGTCAAGGGAGCTTACCTGAGGAACCTGCCGGCCAACGTCCTGAACCTGCTCTCCAGCAAGAGGGTCTGGATAGACAAGGACAGGAACTGGAGGCGCACGGAGGCAGATGTTGAGGCCGAGGGCCTGCCCGTCATGGTGGGGCAGGTCTACGGGAGGGGGAGAATAGCGATATCATCTGTGGAGTTCTTCAACGATGCTTTGCTAGCGCAGCTCGACAACGGGCTCTTCGTGAGGGAGCTCATCTCATGGCTCTCCAGCCCCTCGGTGGCGATGAAGAGGTATGAGGAGGTGAGATCCAGGTTAAACAGCTTCCTGGGAATGAGAGGGGATCTGGAGAGGGTTGGAGGTAACTCTTCCGTTCTGGTCAATGTGGCGGAGGGCTTCAAAAGGGAGATTGATGATGCGATGAGCAGGATGGACAGGGGGCTGAGCGAGGAGGCGATAAGCCTGCTGGAATCCGTAGATAAGGGGATAGCGAGCTACTCCAGCTTCGTCTCAAGGCTGGTCGTGATAGAGAGCAAGATGAGGGAGCTCTCCGAGTTCCTCAATGAGACTAGGGCAAGTGAACCTAACATAACACTCGATGCTTTCTTCAGCAGGCTCTCCGATCTCGAGTCCCAGAAGAGGCTCCTCTATGAGAGGTGGGCGACCGGCGACATATCAGGAGCGAACCAGTCGGCCAGCCGGATGCTGGATGAGCTGGAGAATCTCCGAAGCGAAGCATCATCTTACGTGACGGCCGAGAGGGAGAGGATGAGGCAGAGGCAGGAGGAGCAGCAGAGGATGATCACTGTGGGGCTGTTAGCTGTGGTGGCAGTCATCGTCTTGGTGGTCGCGATCCTTCTCTACAGGAGGAGGAAGGAGAAGGTGGAGATCGTCATAAGACCTCCGGGGTCGTGAGAGCATGAGCTACTCCGATCCCAGGGTGGCCTTCAGGCTTGGCGCGCTAATGCAATC
>MAIU01000136.1 GCA_003344655.1 Candidatus Korarchaeota archaeon NZ13-K | reverse complement strand
TCTCATGCCCGGGATCACCCTGAGGGGCTGGGACTGATGTGGGTAGATCGACACACCAACGAGCCTCTCACTCCTCAGGAGTCCCTCTGGGCTCATCCCATCGACGTAGATGATACCTAACCTCCTATCCTTTATTCTGGAGGTAATCTCCTCGTAATCACCCCCTATAAGCTCCAGCGCTACGTAGGAATCTCTCCCTATACCGGACGTGATCTTCTGAAGTTTGCTCGCGAAGAGCCCGTAATTAACAGGGGAGGGGGGGCTAGATAGCCTTATCACGGAGAAATCGGCATTTAAGTAGAGGGAGAGTCTGATGGAATCCTCAACGCACCTCTGGGATGCCTCCGATATGTAGGGGTTGCTGCTGAATAGATTCACATCGGTCTCAGGTGATCTGACGGCAACGACGACTTCCAACTCCCTGATGAGCTCCCTCAGGGATCTCACGCTCTCCCTGCTGAGCATCGAGGGGAAGTAGTAGGGGGGTTCCGTTGAGATGAGCACACCCTCGCAGCCGCATCTCACTAAGTATGCCACAGAGTCGTTGACGTCAGACCCCCAGAAGAATTCGGTGGAGCAGAGGAGCCTCAATCCCTTTCTGAGATCCGATGACATGGAGACAATCCCCTGCGATTTCCGGGAAGAAGCCGGTTTTTATTCGTATTGGTGATGCAGTGCCTATGTTCGGGGATCTCCTGGGGAAATTCTTGCGGCGGACGGCAGGCAATCTTCATGAGCGATCACCTCATTTCCAGGCATCCTCACATGATCAGGAATCCCCTTCTGCTCAGGAAGTATGTTGCGGGAGGGATCCCGCGTTAGGTTGTCTGAGGCTCCAAAAAGATCGTAAAACTATTTTTTAACGAAACGCCCTTTCCGGGCCTTTCAGAGAATAAATCCCGGTCTGATAGGTTATCTTGTTTATAAACAATCGATAGCAATGTAAATTTAAATTAAAACCAGTTAACCGGGAGCTGTCATGAGTATCAGTAACGTTGCTGTGGTATCATACCCCCGGGTCCACATGAGGATCTCATCTGAAGAATGCGATGAGCAGATTTCCACTGCAGTGGCTGATGGCGATTCGAGCGACAGCAAAGTCCCCTGAAAGCTCATTAAAACTTCATTCAAAAACATATCTTAAAATTCCCATAATAGAATAATAATAATTTATTAATGGAAAATTTCCATATTAATATTAAGTAAACTCATAATATAGGAAATTATCTTAAGAAGAGTTTGAAGCACGTGTTATGAAGGAACAGGGGATGTTACCATGTTAAGGGGAGAGGACATCAGCATAGTATGGACCTTCCCTCACCCATATAGCTATGATGACCCCTCCCTTCAGAAAAGCTTATATTTAAGTCCCGCGCAGTTTGCAAGGCCCTCATAGGGTTTGTCAATGAGGTGATGTGTATGCCCCAGAAACAGACCAGGTATCTACCCCTCGCACCGGTCTACAGGATAATCAAGGATGCGGGTGCTGAGAGGGTAAGTGACGATGCCAGGGAGAGGATGGTCTACCACCTCGAGAGATTCGCTCGTGAAGTCGGATTGCACGCCGTGGAGCTCGCAAAACATGCCAAGAGGAAGACAGTCACGGATAGGGACATAGAGATGGCCGTTGAGGCTGTCTGGAAGAGGTAAGAGTTAAAACATAATTCCCCCATATTACGTATTTTTTATTTTATTAATTATAGGATGAATATGTTCGGGAATGATACTATCTATTCAGATTTTTTGGCGGGCCCGGCGGGACTCGAACCCGCGACCT
>MAIU01000135.1 GCA_003344655.1 Candidatus Korarchaeota archaeon NZ13-K | reverse complement strand
TGAGCATCAGGTGATCGAATCCGATTTCCCTGAGCCTCCTCAGGGTGGACAGGTACCAGCTGAGGTTCAGCTTCCCCCAGAGGACCAGGTTGGCTCCCCTTATGTAGGGGATCGACTGCCTCTCCTGGGAGAAGGCGTAGAAGACGTTGCTATCCTCGGCGTAGTCCTCCTGTATCGCGTAGGCATCGCAGTTCGGGTGAAGGATCGTCAGGGCATCGTATCCGATTAGCCTGTTCATGTGCGAGCTGTTGGCGGATGTGGATGTGAGGCACCAGAGCCCCACACCAGCTCTCCTGGCGTAGCCCAGCATCGAGTGGAAGTGTTCCACGTACTCCTCCGTTTTCTCCCCGAAACCGTAGATCGCGTGCTCCACGAGGACAGATGCTCCCCTTAGATCCAGGGAGATTCCATCAACATCCTCGAACACGTCCTCCGGGGACCAGAAGTTCATTGCTAACTTCAAACCGTGTCTCCTGACGCACTCAATTGCTCTGGCCTGGTGAAGCCTGGCCGCTCCTCTGCTTCCAAGCATCGGCTCGAGGTAATCGAAGCCGAAGTCGTCCAGCATGATCCCGCTGACTCCCATGTCGGCCCAGGCCTTTATCAGGGAGCAAACTTTCTCTATCGGCTGGGCAGCATCCACATAGCCGTAGAACTCGGCCCTCGACATCCTAATCAATCTCCTAGCGGCCTCGTGCTCCTCGTGGTTAGGATCGGCAAGGTCACCGCCTAGGATCACTATGTCGTACTTGTCGAAGAGCTTGACGGCCTCCACCAGGCCGCTGCTCCCGTTGAAGAGGCTGGGGTAGCCATAGTATATCAGAAGCCTCTTCACCTGACCCGCTCCCGCCTCCTGGCAGCAGGGCGATGCCATCAGCAGCAGGATGAGCCAGATGATGCCCCAGCGCCTCCTCATGCGGGAGCACCAATTCCCCTTCCGGAGTAAACGTATATCAGTATTTGGGCCACTATATCGAGCAACAATCCCACGAAGGATATCAGAGGTATCAGGGTGAGTATCGGACCGACCACGTAGATGATGCCCGCCGTCTTGAACTCGGCCAGCCCCTCAACCTCCCCCATCCTGATGAGCATCACGCCGAAGAGCAGGTCCCCCACTATGAGGAGTGCGACGGCCACCAGCGCGATTCCAAGCATCCCGAAGAGCGCGTAAATTGCGAATGATCCGTATGGGGCTATGGCGATGGAGAATATGGTAGCTGGCAGACCCACGATGATCGCAATCAATCCGATGAGCTGGAGGGTCATGCCGGTCCTCCCTATCCCGAGCCTAGGGGCGTCGAACCTCTTGAGGTGACCGGTCGACCTGAAGAAGTAGTAGAAGCCCATCAAGCCTATGAGCAAAGCTATGAGCAGAGGCAGGAGGATCAGCAGCACCTCCGTCAGCCCTAACTTCGGGAGCATCATATCAGAGTATGGGATGTAGCCCAGGCTGGGGAGCTGGAGGATCATGGGGAGGAAGGAAAGCATCGCCATCATGGCCACTAGAAGCATGGCGTAGCCTATCAGGTTGAATAGGGCACCCTTCCTGAGGTCTGAGAGCCCCATCCTAAGGTGCTCCAGCTGAGCTGCCTGCATACGCCCTCATCAGGGGGATCAGATATAAGCCTAATGGGGATCTCAAGGAGGATGCTAGCGGTTCAGATTTACATCGCATGGGTTCAAGGGTTTGATGATCCATCGCTGAGGGCAGAGAAGCTGTGGATCGAGGATATGGCATCATTCCGGCATTGCCCCTCACCAGAACGGCTGATGAT
>MAIU01000134.1 GCA_003344655.1 Candidatus Korarchaeota archaeon NZ13-K | reverse complement strand
AACTCGAAATATCCAGCGTCCTCCAACCATCTGATCCATAAGTGCTCCCCTCTCCCTCCCCTTTTTCTTTCCGCTCGTTATTTTTTCATCTCAACTGTCAGGCTCTATCCTTTCTGTTCAGGTCTCCCTCGTTCCTTCATCCCTTCCGTACACCTCGGCCCCGATCTTCCTCAGCTCTTCGTAGGCCTTCTCGTACCACCTCCCGTTGTAGGATAAGGGCTTGGAGAGTATCGCCGTATAAGGAACCCCGTCCCTGAGGAGGCGCTCCTCTGCCTGGAGCTCACCCCTATCCGTTAAAATTAATATATCCCTCTCGCTGAGGAGGGCTTCCTGGAGCCTCCTCAGGACAAGCTCATCGATATTCCCTTCTGAGCTGTATATTTGCCATTCTCCGACCACGAGCGGCCTCCAAAGCGGTCCGAGGTAGCAGGGCCTGAAGTGCTCGCAGTAGAGGCACTCCCAACCGTTCTCCGCCCCCTCCCTCGGTGGAGGCTCTTCCTTAATTATCCCCTCAGAGACTTCTTCGCACCTCCTCCACACCTCATCCATCGCCGCCGGATCTGCCCTCACGTCGTACGCCTCGACCTCTCCTGTGCTCTTCCCCCAGTACAATAGGACCCCCCTCTCCAGCCTTAAGTGGTTGAGGTAGCACTGGAGCTGGAGGACGTGGCTCCTGTGCGGCTCCTTCGGCAATGATTTGGCAGACTTTATCTCGACGACGACGTCCTCCCCTCCCTCCCCCCTGGCTATTATGACGTCGACCCTCCCGCTTATGTATATCTCCTTTGAGGGGTGCTTCATCTTCACCTCCACCTCCGTCGCCTTGACCTCCACCCCACCGATCCTCAGGATCTCGGGGAGGAACTGGTGTATGGCCTTCCCAGTCGCGAATATGGAGAGCTTCCTCGTATCGTATACCTCGGGGTAGAAGTAGGAGTAGTACTGGGCGCGGAGGCACCTCCCTATCCCGGATGGCCAGAGTTTGTTCGGCGCGCGCTCGTGCTCCTCCTGCTCCTGCCTCGCCTTTTCGATTAGGCCCTTCAATAGCGCCTCCTTCACCTTCTCCGACGGCGCTGACGGCGGCCCCGCCGAAACCGCCGCCGGTTCTATCCGCCCCTGATGTTGGCTAAACATCGATGTCCACCCACGGTGCCAGGTAGTACGCTATGACCCCTCCGGCGGCGAGGGGGTACGTTATTTTAATCGGCATCTCCTTGCTGAGCGAAATGATTGCTACATCGGCAAGCCGCGAGGGCTTCACGAAAGCGCTGAGGAATGCGAGGTTGTACCTCGCACTTGCCGCCTCGGACACCTCGTAAGAGATCGCCTCTTGACTCAGGTCGACCTCTGCGTCTCCCCTCTCATCTCCGGCGGATATCTTGAATGACTTCTCATCAACGGATATCTTCGCGTTCCCCCAGAGGGAAAGTGACCTTATCGCCTCCTCGAATATGCTCGCCGGCAGCTTGACCGTTGCGGTGAAGGAGAAGCGCGGTGAATACGACTCCCTTTTACAGGAGACGAGGGGGATCCAGAGCCTCCGCCTTGGGCCTGTGCCTCCCTTGACTCTGCTTTGGCCGGCCCCTTCGTTGCCTCCGCCGCTTCCAGTGCCATCATCGCCTCCTCGCCCGGAGAACTCGTGCTTCAGGCGCTTCCCGTCGCACTCTATGGCGACCGCCTGCTTTGCTTTCCCCCTTCCCGCCACATCGAGCAGCCAGTCCAGGCGCACCCCGATCTCTACTTCCGACGGGCAGTGGTACTCGTCAAAGAACCCGCGCGGCAGCTCCAGATCGACCATGGCGACCCTCGACGGATCGAGGGCGCGGAAGC
>MAIU01000133.1 GCA_003344655.1 Candidatus Korarchaeota archaeon NZ13-K | reverse complement strand
ATACTGGAGTCGAAGCTTGTCAGCCCGACCTCGGTTCAGCTGAGGAAGCCAGTAAACGTCACCCTGACATTCTCCAACAAGGGGGACCTCCCTATAACAGATCTTGCGTTCGTGGAGAGACTCTCCTCAGGATTCGAGCTCGTCACGACGTTCCAGGGGAACGGGACGGCCCTGGTCACATCGACAAACAGCCTGGGAAGCTACGTCATGCCCCAGCCGCTGGCGCCGGGCTCGAAGCTCACCCTGGTCTACCAGGTCACGCCGGTCGATGCCCCTCCCGGTCCCCAGACCGTGTCCACAACATTCATAACCTACACCGATGCTAGGGGCGAGAGGCACAACTTGAGCAAGGAGGTCAAGGTGACAGTGCTAAGGCCGTACCTGGTCCTCTCATCGAACGCATCGTCCCTGAGCATGGAGTGGGATGAGGAGAGGGTGCTGCTTGTGGCCATATCGAACGTGGGCAACGAGGACGCCACGGAGGTCAGCTTGAAGCTGTCCGCCGGCGAGGGCCTCTCGATAAACCTCAGCATGATACCCAACGATGTCATGTACAGGCCCAATCCGGACGGCTCGCTCTCCCTCAGGATAGGCAAGGTGGCCTCAGGAAGCACGCTGACGCTGCCCGTCAGGGTGAGGGCGACCAACTTCTACCCGGCCTACGAGCTGGGGAGCTTCGTCACCCTGAGCTACGAGTACAAGGACTCCATAGGGAGGACCATGTCCGGTTACTCCGGCTCCAGCATGGTCAAGGTAACCCTCTTCGTCTCCAGGACCTTCCTATACATAGTAGCTGCCCTCATGCTAATCTTGGCCCTGCTAATAGCGATCAGGATCAGGAACAGGGCGAGAGCGAGCTCTAGGAGGAGCATACTCATGGGGGAGAGGAGGAAGAGGGGGAGGATACCCTTTGAGAGCTGAGCTGATAGTGGCCGCTCTCCTGATCCTGGCCCTGGTCCTCTCCCTGACCCTCGCCCTGAGACCACAAAGGGCTGGGGAGAGGCCGGAGGGCTCCTGGAGGGTCACCATAGCCTATCAATCGAGGGACTCGATTCCGGGGGGACTGGCCCTTTCCTCCTACTCTATAACGACTTGCCTGAGCTTCTTCTCAGGGGGGAAGATCAACGAGACGAACCTGGCCGTCGGCAGCCTCGGCGAGGTCGAGAGGGGGAACGTGACGATAATAGTGAGGCTCGCCGATGAGACCAGCGTCATAGCGTTCCCGGAAAACTCGACCCTGGTCGTGCAGGGGAGGGATCAGGATGGGCTCTTCGCAGCGACTGACAGGCTCGTCCTGGCGATAGCTGGGGATTACGCGCTGGATCTGGACGATTCCAGGAACTACCTGATAGTGGTGCACCCATCCAGGGGGCACAGGGTCGGTCTGCCCTGGCTCGGGGGCTACACCATACCCCAGGTCAGGGCCGTTCCCCTGCGCGTCATGGGAGGGGAGCTGGACCTGAGGAGGTTCCTCCTGGGTCCCTTCTCCCCTTGATCGCAGCGGGCCCGGGGGGACTCGAACCCCCGGCCTGCGGCTTAGAAGGCCGCCGCTCTGTCCTTGCTGAGCTACGGGCCCACGCTCATACGTCCATCATCGAAATCATATTAATAATGCTGCCCCGCGTTAGGCCCGGGTTAAGATGAGGCTGAGGTTAATAACGTTACTCATGCTTCTGCTCGCATCCCAGCTCCCCCAGCCGGCTGGGGCCCAGCAGGTCAGGTACGATTGGCTCGGTCTGGTGGCCAAGGAGGGGGTCCTGGTGAACCTCCCTGGCGGTTACAAGCTCCAGGCCAAGATAGAGCTAATAGGGGGCGTCTCGACGTACGCTGTTGTCGCTCAGGTCTACAA
>MAIU01000132.1 GCA_003344655.1 Candidatus Korarchaeota archaeon NZ13-K | reverse complement strand
CTCCTGTCCCTGACCTCCACCCTCTCTATTATCCGCCCCCAGGTCTCACCGCTCACCGTGAGCGCGTCCAGGTGCATCATGTCCGCCAGCTCCTTGAATATTGCTGGCACTCCGCCGGCTAGGTGGAGATCCTTCACGTAGTGGGGGCCTGCTGGGTTCAGGTTGGCTATGTGAGGGGTCTCCCTGCTTATCCTGTCGAAGAGCTCCAGAGGCAGCTCGATTCCGGCCTCCCCAGCTATCGCCATCAGGTGGAGGACGGCGTTCGTCGATCCCCCCAGGGCCACGTCAACCCTTATCGCGTTCTCGAAGGCCTCATAGGTCATTATATCCCTCGGCCTTATGCCCGCCTCGAGGGCGCGCATCACCAGCCTCCCGGCCTGCCTTGCGGCCCTCAATCTCTCCGAGGAGACCGCCGGTATAGTTGAGGTGCCCGCAGGTATGATGCCCAGGGCCTCACCCGCTATGGCCATCGTGTTGGCCGTGTAGAGGCCGGCGCAGGATCCCGGTCCCGGGGCCGCGAGGGACTCCATCCTCCTGAGCTCATCCTCGCCTATCCTGCCCGCGGCGTGCTGACCGACGGCCTCGAAGACGTGGCTTATCCCAACCTCCCTCCCGTCCACGATGCCAGGGAGCATGCAGCCGCCGTTCACCATGACGGCTGGTATGTTGAGCCTCGCAGCCGCCATCAGCATGCCCGGCGTTATCTTATCGCAGGAGCTTATCAGGACCAGTGCATCGAACGCGTGAGCCCTGGCCATGAGCTCGACGCTGGCCGCTATCACCTCCCTGCTGGGCAGGGGGGCCTTCATGCCCTCGTGCCCCATTGCTATGCCGTCGCATATAGCTATCGTGTTGAACTCCAGAGGGGTTCCTCCCGCCTCCCTGATACCCTCCTTCACCGCCCTGGCCACCTTATCCAGGTGCATGTGACCGGGGACTATCTCGTTCCAGGAGTTGGCCACGCCTATGAGCGGCCTGCTTAAATCCTCATCATCCAGACCGGCTGCCTTGAACAGGCTCCTGTGGGGGGCCCTCTCGGGCCCCTCCGTGACGAGCCTGCTCCTCCACCTCACGTCCATATGGAGGAACCCGATGAGAAAAATAAAAAGGTTTCATTCGCTCTCCATCATCCTCTCTATCCAGGCCTTCTCCCTCTTGCTCCGGGACTTGAATATGGCATCAAGCACCCTGGTCTGCCCCAGGAACATGAGTATGATCGCCAAGATGTACAGCAGGTTGAGGGGCCAGTCCCTCAGCATCGCTAGGTAAGCCTCCCTCTGGGGGAGAACCCTCCCGACGACAGCTATGGGGAGCATAGAGAGCAGGTAATCAACCCCTAGGACGAGCATGCCAGCTATGAAAGTTCCGATGCCGAATGAGAGGGCCCTCATGCTCCCGGTCCTGAGGTAGATGTAGTGGAGCAGGGCTACAGCGATGGTTCCGCTCAGAAGGGCGCCCCCTATCAATATCATCATTGTGACGGACAGTAAGGGGTTGTATACGAGGCTAGCTATGTATGTGAAGAAGATGACCCCAACGAGCCTGTAGGCGAAGTAAGTTATGTAGAGGGCTGATATGAGACCAGCTAGCGGGACCAGATAGAGGATCTTGAGCTCCATTAAGTAGAAGGCCAGCGTTACTATTGCAGCGAAGGCCAGCAGAACTGATGCGAGGGCGTAGAACCAGGCGTCCACATGAGGGGTGAGCCTGGGTGGGCTGACCGCGAAAGGATCTCCAACGAGCTCATAATACCTCAACAGGAAGAACTCCGCCAAGGAGAAGGTTATGAAAGCTATGGCCCATGCCAGAACGGGGCCCGCTCCTTTCAGGCTCCTCGATCTCACCAGGGTCCCTAGG
>MAIU01000131.1 GCA_003344655.1 Candidatus Korarchaeota archaeon NZ13-K | reverse complement strand
ATCAGGGAGAGGTCCCTTGAAGCCACAAGCTCGGCTATCCTCTCATCCGAGAGGCAGGTGACGTCGTTCACCACGGTTGCGCCGGCCTCAACGGCCGCCAGGACCACCCCGTACCTGTGGGCGTCCACCGATATGGGGACCCCGAGATCTACGAGCCTCCTTATGACCGGGACGAGCCTCCTCATCTCCTCATCCCCGCTGACCTCGGTCTCCAGGTAGGGGGCGGTGCTCATGCCCCCCACGTCTATTATGGAGGCGCCCTCCTCCACCATCCTCTCGGCCCTCGCCAGGGCCTCCTCCGCATCCCGAACCACTGAGCCCCTGTAGAAGGATTCGGGGCTGACGTTTATGACTCCGATCACCTTAACAGGCTCCCCGAGTCCCACCCTGACTCCAGAGAGATCGGCCCTGAGGAACATAAGCGGTGCGGGCGGTGGAGGATATAAGCCGGTCGATGGTCGAAGTCCTGTGAGGGAGATAGACCTGGCATTCTGGATGCCCATCTACCTCAGCATAGCTGAGAGGCTCGGGCTGGACGTGGAGGCTGACAGGTGCGCGACCAAGGTGATGGACGCGCTCATGAGGGGGAAGAGGGACCTAACGGACTTCCTGGAGGACCTGATAAGGGGGGAGAGGGTGCTGGTCCTTGGAAACGGTCCCTCCCTCAGGGAGGTCCATCCCCGGGATGAGATAGTGATCGCAGCCGATGCGGCGGCCTACAACTACTTCCTCCTCACCGGGAGGGAGCCCCAGGTGATAGTGAGCGATCTGGACGGGCCCCCGGAGATACTAAGGATGGGGGGCGTGAAGGTTGTGCACGCCCACGGTGACAACATGCACAGGCTGCTGAGCCTAGTCCCAGGACTGGAGGAGCTCGTCGCGACCACGCAGGTGGAGCCCACGACCAGGGTGCACAACTTCGGTGGATTCACCGATGGTGACAGGGCGGTATTCCTAGCTTGCGCTGCCGGGGCGAGCTCGATAAGGTTGGCGGGCTTCGACCTAGGCTCCATCTCTGATTACGACATAAGATCCGGGAAGGACATCGCTAGGAAGAGGGAGAAGCTTAAAATAGCCGGGGAGCTCATCGGTGTCGCGATGAGGATGGGATGCCCCCTGGAGGTATGAGGATGGAGCTGATCCCCGTGAGGACCCCTCTGATAAGGGAGGGAGATGACCTAGTTGGGATCCTGCTCTCGAGGCTCGAGCTCGAGGATCGAGACATAATCGCGATCTCAGACAAGGCCATAGCTGCCAGCGAGGGAAGGTTCGTGGACTACGAGAGCATAGAGCCATCTGAGGAGGCCCTGAGGTTGGCCAGGGAGTCCGGGCTAGAGCCCGGGTTCGCGGAGCTCGTCATAAGGAACGCGGATGCTATCATAGGAACCTCAATGAGGACCATACTGACCGTGAAGGATGGCATACTCATCGCGAACGCAGGGATAGATCACAAGAACGCTCCTGAGGGGAAAGCGGCCCTCTGGCCCGAGGATCCAAACCTCGAGGCCAGGAGGATAAGGGAGGAGATAGAGAGGAGGACCGGGAAGAGGGTGGGCGTGATAATAGTCGACAGCAGGCTCTCACCCCTGAGGATGGGGACCACGGGCCTGGCCTTGGGCATAGCGGGCTTCAGGGGCATAAGGGACTTCAGGGGGAGGGAGGACCTTTACGGGAAGAGGATACTCGTGACCACACTCAACGTCGCCGACGACCTGGCCTCGGCGGCCCACCTGCTGATGGGGGAGGGGGACGAATCGGTCCCATTCGTGGTCATAAGGGGAGCTCCCGTCGAGATGGGGGACTTCGATCCCGAGGAGGTGAAGATAGACCCGGGGCTCTGCGCCTACTTCGGGCCCCTCTACGGCCGCCTGAGGGGAATGTTTAAATAGCAATATCTTCAGATATATCTGAAG
>MAIU01000130.1 GCA_003344655.1 Candidatus Korarchaeota archaeon NZ13-K | reverse complement strand
CACTCGAGGAGTACGCGGAGCTCGTTTGCGAATTCGCGAGGGAGGTGGGAGTTACGCTCTTCCTCGAGACTGGTAGGTACATAGTCGCGGATGCCGGTTACTTGCTAGCCAGGGTGAACTACGTCAAGGAGGTGGATGGGGTGAAGTGGATCTTGGTGGATGCTGGCATGAACGATCTCATGAGACCCGCCCTCTACGGGGTTAGACATGAGATACTCTGCGATGCTGAGGGGAGCAAGGAGAGGGTCATGGTGGCCGGGCCCGTCTGCGAGTCGGCTGACTTCTTCGGTGAGTACGAGCTGCCTGAGCTGAGGGAAGGGGATCTGATCGCTTTCAAGGACGTGGGGGCTTACGGATTCTCCATGGCCAGCAGGTACAACCTGAGGCCCCTCCCCCCCGTTGTGGCGATTGAGGGAGGGAAATTCAGGTTGCTGAGACCGAGGGAGGATTTTCACAGAGCTATATTCGGATAGATTTCCCGAATTTCAACGCAAAGGATCTCATCGAGAGCAACCACTGATCCTTTAACCCGAGACCGAATCTCGAATGGAAAGGGATAAAAGGGGCCCGCGAATCCTCGAATCATGCTCGATGAGTACTATCCCTCGGTATTCAAGTGCAGGCCCTCATTTCCCATCGTTGTGGATAGGAGGTTGGGCGAGTTTATTTAAACTCTTCTATCGTTAATTGAATTTACACATTGTTGAGTAAAAATTCTTGACTGAGTAGTGAGTGTGCGAACCAAAGAATTGGGAAGCGAATGGTACGTCGGGTCGGGGATCGGAGCGATGCCCCCTCACTCCAGACCGAGCTGCCTCAAAGTCTCCGGCTTCGGGACCCCCTCTCTATCCCATCCCCTGACCTCGTAGTAGAGATCCAGGAACCTCTCCTGCTCCTCCTCAGTTATCCTCCTCTCCTCGCCCTCGTGCACGAAGGCCTCCCTCAGCAACCTCTTCGGCAATCTATCGTCCTTCCTCCTCACCCCAAGCCTCACATTGTACATTCTGGTGAGATTTATTATCCTCCTCGCCGCGTTCCTCATGTCCTCAACGCCGGCCTCCCTCCCGGTGATCATGGTGTAGTACCTAGCAATCTCCTCCCATGCTATCGTCGTCCTGGTGGAGAACCTGCAGAGAACGAGAGAATCCCCTATTGCAGCTAGCTCCTCCAGATTCGCCAAAACCAAAGTTTTCTCCATGTTTATCGTCTTTCTGTCCCCTCCCAGCCCCCTTGTGTCAGCGTAATAGCCCGTTATCCTGAGGTGGCACGCTCCCCTGGATGAGAGGCCGTAGCCTATTATCATGCTCTTCAGGGTCCTGGGATCGTATCCGGCTGGCTCGAGCCCCTTGACGTGGATCGCCAGATCCTCAAGCCCCAGCTTCCTGGATGCCGAGGCCACGCCCTCGGCCAGTATGTCTCCAACTCCCTCCCTCCTCGCTATCATATCGGCCAGTCTGTGGAGGGCCTCCGGGTCACCGTAGTCCAGCTTGAATCCGGGATCGAGCTTCCCCCTCTTATAAGCCTCTATCGCGAACCCGAAAACGTTGCCTAAAGTTATTGTGTCCATTCCCAGCCTATCAGCCTGATCGTTGAGCCAAACTATCGCCTTGATGTCCGTTATGGCGTTGAGCCCGCCGATCGCGAATATGGTCTCGTACTCAAGCTCGACCTCGCTCCCGGAGTACCTGCCCTCCCTGACCCTGCTGTACCTGCCGCAGGGGGTGGGGCAGCCGAAGCAGGCCCTGGGGTGCACGAAGACCTCCCTCTTTATAGCATCCCATGCTATGTTCTCCCATCCATCCACCGAGCCCCTGGACCAGTAGTAGCTCGGGAAGAAGCCCCAGAGGTTGGCCAGCTCCACCGCCCCCGGGGTTCCCCTCTCAAAGTATGACTTGAGCTCCTGCCTAGCCCTCGGTACTATGACCTCAGCAGAGAACTTTCTCACTCCCTCTGGAT
>MAIU01000129.1 GCA_003344655.1 Candidatus Korarchaeota archaeon NZ13-K | reverse complement strand
TATCCCGTCATGGTGACCGGCACATTCAAGGGGGAGGCATCCCTCTCCTACGAGTGGGTCGGCAGCGCCCCACCCGGCGTCTCCATCTCCTTCTCTCCCTCCAGGGGAAGGGTCGCCTTCCCCACCAGCATGACGGTGAGCGTCCCATCTGGGGCACCTGCCGGGAGCTACAGGCTGAGAATAAGGGCTCAGAACACGTAGGGAAGCTACGCTGTGAGCGGTAGCGCTGAGATAGACCTCATTATATCCCAGCAGACCACATCGGCTTCCACGACGCAGCCGAGCGGGGAGGCCCCATTCGCGATCAGCCTGCGACCGGATGAGCTGACCGTGAGGAGGGGAGAGCTGGCGCAGTTCTCCTTGATGATCACGACTACTGGCGCCTTCACCGGCCGGATAAACCTGGAGGCCCAGGGAATACCGCCCGGCTCCACCTACATCTTCGCGATAGAGGGCCTCAGCGTTTACCTGAGGATCCAGACGTCCCAGCTCACCCCGGAGGGATCCTACGAGGTGATCGTCATAGGGAGGGGGGATGGATACGAGGCCCGGGACAGCGCGACGCTCGTGGTCACATCGGGGACTCAGGCATCATCCCCCACGACCTCCCCTCAGGTGACCTCTCAGCAGACGACCTCCCCACAGGCGGCAGCTTCCTTCTCCCTGTCCCTGAGCGGGGACTCCGTTGAGGTGACCAGGGGAGGGAACGCGAGAATCTCAGCATCCATCACCGGGAGCGGGGGGTTCTCCAGCCCCGTGACGCTCAGCGTCTCCGGTCTCCCGGATGGGATCACGATCTCCAGCGACGTCAACAACCTGCCACCCCCATTCACCGCTAATCTCCTCATCTCGGCCTCAGCGGGCGCGCCCCTCGGGAACCACACGATAAGCGTCGTCGCGACGGGTGGAGGCATGACGAGGACGGCCACCCTCAGGGTGACGGTGAGGCAGGCGGCAGCATCGCAGCCCTCCGTCCAGCCCAGAATATCAGTCAGCCTCTCCCAGAACAGCCTCACTCTCAGGCCGGGGGATCGGGCCTCAATCGCAGTCTCCGTGACATCGGATGTTCCTGTGAACCTCTCGCTCAGCGGCGCACCGGCCGACATGAGCTACAGGTTCGATCCGGATAGGCTGGGAGGGAGCGGGATTTCCTCGCTCCTCCTATCCCCAGGCTCCACCACCGGGAGCTTCACGCTGATCGTCAGGGCATCAGGGGGAGGGGCAGAGGGATCGGCGACGCTCATCCTGCTGATACAGCCACCTGAGAGTCCAGGGGAAACTCAGACGGGCACAATGCCAACGGCCAGCCTTCTGGAGCTCCTGATCGGGGTGCTGGTAGTGGTCATCCTCCTGGGGGTCCTCGCGCTCCTCCTGGTGAGGAGGAGGGCCCTCAGCCATCCCGCTCCCCCATCCCCTCCTAACCCCTGATCCTTCGCTCACACGAGCCTGAGCTGTGCGAGCATACGCCGGCGGATTTGAAAACGCTTAAAAGTATCCTGATGACCTCCCCCGCGTGGGGTCATGGGAGAGAAGGAGAGGGATCCCTCTGGGCTCGTCTTCGTCTCCCTCATGTTCATAGGGGCCGGTGTTGGCCTGCTATTCGACAGGCCGGACGTAGGTGGGGCGATAGGGATGGGACTCGGCTTCATGGCGATGGCATACATCAGGGCTAAATACAAGGAGCTCAGGCCGGAGGAGAGCCTGATAGTCGGGAGGAGACCTGGCTCCGTGCTGCTAGCCCTAATCGGACTTCTCTTCATAATCGGCGGCATAGGCCTCCTCCTGGGGGTGGAGATATCCATGAGGTATGTGGGCGGGCTCATGCTCGTCGCACTGGGGCTCATCTTCCTGGCGGCGGCCTTCAGGCTCCTCAGGCCACCGTCCCACCATGAGGGATAGAGTGAGGTCTCCTCCTCATAATTTCACCACGATAAGTGCCGCTAATATGATAAGCGAAGCTGTGGGCTCCACAAGAGCCTCGGAAGAATTGACGGGGAATTTCGCAGGGACTAACTTTATTATAAGGAAAGCTCTGTAATTACTGTGAGGATTGATGAGGAGACGAAGAGGATGATGGACGAGATCAGGATAAACTGGAGCGAGTTCATAAGAAATGCCATAAAGAACAAGATAATGGAGGAGAGGAGAAGGAATTTGGCAAAGGCTGTACTGATAAACGAGA
>MAIU01000128.1 GCA_003344655.1 Candidatus Korarchaeota archaeon NZ13-K | reverse complement strand
CCGGTGGACCCCGCTAACTTATTATGAGCTCACTGAGCTGGGCCAACTGGCGCCTCCATCTTGAAGAGGCCCCTCGCATTTGAGGTAAAAAATCTCGGGGATCTCAGCCGAACAGTGCGCCCAGCCCTGCCAGGGCGGCCTCCTCCTCTTCCTTCTCTTCCTTCTTCTCTTCCTTCTTCTCCTCCCTCTGCTCGACCGGCGCCTGGGCCGGGGCCGCGACGGGAGCTGCGGGCATCAGGCTGGCCTGGCTCACTATCTCGTCTATGTTCACGCCTGAGAGGGCTGTCACCAGCTGCTTTATCCTGGCCGGATCGGGTTCAGCCCCAGCGGCCCTCAGAACCTGCTCCAGGTCACCCGCCTCCACCTTCCTCTTCAGCTCATGCAGCATCAGGGCAGCATATATGTACTCCATTCCCATGGCCGCGCACCTCGCAACTCCGGCACCACACTATTTTAACATTACTACCCGAAGGCGCCGGGCCTCCTGATCCTCCTCCCCATCCTGAGGCCGAAGCCCCTGGTAACCCCTATCACGAACATCGCGACAAGCAGGACGGAGAAGGTGAATATCGAGAGGTAGAACACCCTGGTCTCGAAAGGGGTGACGACGACCGTGCTGTAGTAGTAAGAGGAGGTAGGGATGCTGAGTCTGGAGGAACCATCCGGCGTGAGATAGGAGAGCTTGTTGACCCTTATCCACTGCTTCCCCGTCACCTGGGTCTTGAGCGTCAGTATCATCTTCATGAAGCCCTGGGGCTTGATAGTGTCGCAGCTCAAACTGAGCCTTATGGACCTCTCCCCCGGCTCCCAGGTCGGCTGCTCGCAAACAACCCCCTCCCCCTTGTTCACAGTCGGCGGGCTGACCATGTAGAGGCCGGGGCTGAGCTCCATCTCCAGCTCCAGCTTCCTGGCATCACCGTTCCCCTTGTTGATCAGGTAGATTGAGAACTCCACCAGGGAGTTCACCGTGGTCACGTTCGGGGGGAAGTCCTCAACCCTCACGGAGAGCTCCGGCTTAACTATCGTGACGACGACCGGGGACTTCATGGTCGAGAGTATGGTCTTCTGGCCCTCCATGGGATCAACGTAAGTGACCTTGGCCGATCCGAAAGTGGCTATCCCCTCCCTCACGGCCCTTATCTTGTAGGAAAGCGCCAGCACGCTCCCAGGCTGCAAAGCGCTTGCTGACAGCTTCGTGTCCCCTGAGACGAGCTTGAACATGTCCCTGGGGAAGTCGTCCTCTATCACTACCTTGGTGGCGGCCGCCGTGCCGTTGTTGCCCACTATAACGTTCACCTCTATCGTCCCGTTCACCGGCACCGTGGAGGATGATATGCTCTTGGTGACGTAGAGCTTCGAGACCCCGGGCTGCCTGACGCTTATCGCGAACGACCTGGAGGACTCGTAGTACTTGTTCCTTATGTCGAAGTAGCCCACCGTTATGTTCACCCTGTATATGGTACCCCCCGATCCCTTCGGGATGACGATCCTGAACTCCACCTTATCGGTCCTGGCCTTGGGTGGCATCTCCCTCGTCACCACTATCGGGAAGGTCCTCCCGGCCACGGCTGATGGTGCCGTTATCTCCACCGGGAGGTCAGGGTTAACGCTCACCCTTATCGTCGCGTTGTACGCGGAGTCGGCCCCCGAGTTCTGGAGGTAGAAGCTGAAGGGGATGGGGGTGCCCTCATCGACCTCCATGTCCCCTGTTGGCCTCTCAGCCACTATCTGCACGTTCGGATTCCCCGTCCTGCCCTTGTACTTCAGTCCGAAGATTAGCCTGACGCTCTCGCTCGCTCTCTTATAGGCGTTTGGGTCGTACCTGTAGATCCTCGCGTTCCTAGTCGTGTTGACGCCCTCGTACCTGAAGTAAGTCCCGTACTCGGCCATGAAGCTCACGGTGTAATTCCCGTACTTGTACTCCCCCGGCCCGGCCGTGAAGGTGAAGCTCGCATTGTAAGATCTCCCGGGGTCCAGGCCCCCGAGGGAGAGGTTGGCGTAATTTGAGCTCAGGTAGGAGGGGGTCGGGACCGACTGGGTCAGGTTTATCGATCCCTCCCCATCGCTCCTCCCCCAGCTCACGTGCAGCTTGACCCACCTGACGGGGGCCGGTCCCTCGTTCCTCAGGGTGACCGGTATCGTGAGCTGGGAGCTGCCCGTGTCGAACTCCTTGAGCTTGGGGAAGCCCAAGATCAGGGTGAGGTTAGCGTCCGGGGAGTAAACGGAGTCCAGTATGTCATA
>MAIU01000127.1 GCA_003344655.1 Candidatus Korarchaeota archaeon NZ13-K | reverse complement strand
GTCCTGGGGGACGTAGCTGAATCCCCTGAGCTCCGGAGGCTCCTCAGTCACGTCCCTTCCGTCCACGATTATCCTCCCGCCGCTCGGCCTCACTATGCCGAGCAGGCACTTGAGCAGGAGCGTCTTCCCGGCCCCTGAGGGGCCCATTATCACCAGGTACTCCCCATCGCCCACCTCGAGGCTCAGTTCCCTGATCTCGAATTCAGGTAGCCTGACGCTCAGTCCCCTGATCTCTATCACGCTACCTCCTCCCGGATAGCCACTTGAGAAGTATGAAGCAGGCCAGGCTGAGGGAGAGGAGGGGTAGTGCCGTGGCCCTGGCGGCGTTGAGCCCGTATGTCCAGAATCGATCCATTATCAGTACGTTTATCGACTTGGGATAGTAGGCAACTATCAGTATGGCCCCGACCTCGCTCAGGCCCCTGGCCCAGGCCATTATCGAGGCCGTCACGATGGACCTGAGGGCGAGGGGCAGCGTCACCCTGGCCAGGCTCTCCCACTCCGTGGCCCCCAGGCTCCTCGCCACGTGCTCGAGGTCCGGATCCACGGAGAGGAAGCCGTCGGTCAGCGTGTCTATCATGAGGGGGGCGGCCACGAAGCACATGACCGCGACTATCCCCCAGAAGGAGTCCTCCATCGCAAGGCCCACCTTGGCCAGCAGGGATCCCAGGGGCGCCCTGGAGTTGTACGCCAGTAGTATGGCTATCCCGCTCACGCCGTGGGGGATTGCGAGGGGGACGTCCATGATGGACCTTACCAACCCCCTGCCGGGGAAGTCCCTCCTCGCGATGAGATAGGATAGGGGGATCCCGAATATCAGGAGCAGGATCGTGGACAGGGAGGAGGCCGCTAGGGCTATTATTAGAGCGTTCACGGCGTCCTCGCTCAGCCCATACCTCATCAGGTCGCTCAAAGATACTCCGTAGAGGAGCGAGATCAGGGGGATCAGGAGGAAGAGTATCAGGAGGGAGCCCGCTATTGAGAAGCTTATCATCAGGGACGAGGCCCTCAACTCAACCCCTCACCTCAACCAGGTCCTTGAGCTTGGCAGGCACCTCACCGAAGCCAAGCGGCGGTCTGAGAGGAGGCTGCCCCTGCTCCTCAAATATCCTCAGCCCCTCGGTGAGCAGGAACCTCAGGAAGTCGATAGCCGCCCCCTCGTTCTCGGATACCTTGGGAACCGTGAGGGCGTATGCTATAGCGCTCCCCCTCACCACCACCTCATCCCGCCCGGCGTTGAGGTGAACGACGGCCAGGGAGTAAAGGTCCTCAAGCTCCGGAGAGGAGAAGCTTATCTCTTGGGGGAGCTCAACGTAGCTGAGTCCATGCTGGACCGCGACGCTCTTGTACTCAAAAGCGTAGTCTATGATCCCAGCCTCGAGCAAGGAGAGGAGCTCAACGCTCTTGGGCCTTATGATGACCCTCCCAGATCCCTCGATCGGATCCGGAACCCATGCCTCTGTGCCTCTCACCCTCACGTTGGTCCCCTCAGTCAGTATGGAGCTCAGAGGTACTCTGTAGAGTTTTTCAGCTAGAAGAATGGACATCAATGCCCTATAGCCGCAAGGATCCTTGTTTGGATCGGAAATTCCAATCCTAACGTCCTTTCTCATCAGAATCTCGTACCAGTTGCTGCCGTTCACCTCACCGGAGTACTTGCTCCCCCTCCCGTAGGCCAGAACCAGTTGGTTCGACGCGAAGATCACGTACCAAGAAGCGTGATCCGGGATCATCATCGTCTCAATCAGATGGTAATCCGCTGACATCACAATATCAGCTCTCTTCTTCAGCTCTGTCACCTTTCTGATGGCTTCGGCGCTCCCACTGGCCTCAAGCCTGATCTCAACGTTCGGGTTCCTCCTCTCGTACTCCCTCTTCACCTCCTCCAGGGGTGAGGTGAGGGAGCCCGCGTGGAGAACCACTATCACTCCCTTGGGGTTGTTCCCGGCCTTGCTATCAGCTCCCGATCCCTCGGCAGGTTGTTTTCTCCCTGTTTTGAATGATGGAATGATTGAATAGGACAGACCCGCGACGATTAAAGCGATCATGATCAGCGCGGCCAGCTTGAGTCCCCTCATGCGCTCACCTCCTAGCTGAGCGTTATTCTATCATGAATAACGATTAAAAAGCGTATCGTCCCGGGGAGCTGACCCACCATGCCAGCTAACGACCCCGAGGAGCGGCTCGGAGTGGAGGTGGAGATAAGGATAAGGAGGGGAAACTCTGTCCTCCTTGACAGGAGAACAGCTGACGTTCTCAGGGCCATCGAGCTGACTGGATCGATCATGTCATCAGCAAAGCTCCTCGGGCTCCCTTACTCCAGGGTATGGAGGATCCTATCCGCAC
>MAIU01000126.1 GCA_003344655.1 Candidatus Korarchaeota archaeon NZ13-K | reverse complement strand
CTCCTGTGGAGCTCATAAAATTAGGAGTGCACACCCGCGGGCAGGCACACCCGCCTAATTTTATACCCACCCCTCCCGGGCAGTCTCCGGAGCTCTCCGGCCCAGGTCTGAGAACTTCTGCAGAAGCCTTCGGGCTCCCCCCGGGTCTGCAGATCTCCGCTCCGAGGACTTCTCCAAGCATTCAGAGCTCTGCAGCTCTCAGAGAGAGCTCTGCACTCCGCGAAAACACCCAGACGTATGTGTACAGGCTTCTAGGAGAGTCATAGCTCTGCCAAGGGCTGCGGGGCTCCCACCGATACGCACCGTAAATTTATGGTGATTAGGCTCCGAGCGCTCTGAAGGCTCTTCTCCGAGTTCTGGGGTCCTCAGACCGGTTTGCTCCACACTTTTGTGGTGATGAACCCTTATAAGCCCTCTCCTCACCACAGATTTATGGTGCAGACAAATGAGCCTCAAGATATGTCCAAGATGCGGTCAACCCTACAGCTGGATCGAGAGGCGTGAGTCCAGGGGAAATGTCTACTACTATGCGGTTCATGTCTATAAGGATCCTCAGACAGGTAAGCGGAGAGTCAAGAAGTGCTACTTAGGACCTGAGGAGTACGAATACGTTTCGAGGCTTCACATCAAAGAGGGCTTAACCCTGAAAGGGCTTCGAGACTCCCAGAGGGCTCTAGAATACCTTGATGCTCTCATAGCTTACCTGCAGACTGTAGAACTCGACAGCTCTCTCAGGAGGGCTCTCGGAGCCAGGTTTATGCGTATTGGGAGGATTCTCCTGGGATTGGAGCCTGATATCTCCGAGATCTCAGAGATCCTCAGGGTTAGAACGGGCTTCGCTCCTGTAGTCTATAGACCTGTGGAGGTTCAGGGTAGGAGGCTCCTCGAGATCTCTACCCCAGGCAGGGAGAAGTCTGAAGAGGTCTGCAGAGCTCTAGTCGAGTATGGTTATAGCTGCAGAGTCTCAGAAGACGGTCTCAAGGTGTATGTAGGTGTCTAGCAGCGACATCAAGGCTGAGATCATAGCTGCACTCAGAGACCTCAGGGAAGCCCTGAAGCCTAAAGCAGCTATCTTCGACCTAGACGGAGTCCTAGTTGATTCTAGTGAACGCTACAGGCTGTGCGAGTCTGAGGCTGCAGGCGATAGGAGGCGTTTCTGGGAGTGCTTCCTCTCGGAGAAGTACATGGATCTCGACAGGCCGAGAACTGAATACGTGGAGACCTTGAGGAGGTATGCAGCTCAGGGCTACAGGATCATAATCGTTACGGGTAGAGTCGAAGAGAGGCAGAAGAATAAGACTCTGAGGCAGCTATCGGATTGGGGTATAACGTTTCACGAAATCTACTTCAGGAGGGCTGGAGACTACAGGAAGGATTACGAGTTCAAGTCTGAGATAGTCAGGAACCTGAGCAAAAAGTACAGGATTGTGGCAGTATTCGAGGACTCCAAGCCTGTAGCTGAAGCCCTCAGAAAGCTGCTACCTGATGCGGAGATACACCTAGTTCAGTAGGTCTTCACACCTTCGACTCTCGATACTTCTTCAGAATCCTGTAGACAGTAGACCTCGAGAGCCCTGTCTGCCTCACGATATCCTTAACGCTCACACCCTGCCTGTACAGGTTCAGAACCCTGATCTCTAGGATCCTCCTCTTCAGCTCTGGGTCTTCGACGCTCTCAGAACCTGTAGCAGATACAGGTTCAGGGCTTATCGAGACTCCTACACTCTTCGAGACCTCTTCGACTAGTGCTCTGAGATCCTCTAGGCGTTTCCTCAGAACCTGATTCTCAGACTCCACGGCTCTGAGGGCTCTCTTCAGCTTCACAGTCTCATATGCCTCATATGCGAGACCGAGACACTCCCTGAGACTGTGAGACGCCTTTGCACCTGTGAGACTCCCTAGCTCAAAGTAACACCTTGAAAAGAGGGCTCTCTATACCTGTAGCTGTACAGGGCTGCGGGCTCCGAGGCTGAAGGCTTGCGATCTGCAGCTGTGCAGAGCTCCTCAGTTATTCTCCGGTGTATACAGGTCTGGAAGTTACTCATAAGTACTCTAATTTATATATTCTGGAACTGATATCACACTCCCCAGAACCGGACCTAGGTGTGAATACACATGGTTGAAGGTAGAAGAGGGAATCCTCTCTACAGACTCGATAAGGACCTTGTAGAGGTGGAAGCAGCACTATCAGAGATGTTTGGAGTGCCGAGACATCTGATCAGGAACTACGCATATGCATGGGGTCTGCTAATAGTGATAGCAGCTCTGGAATCCTTCGACCCGAAATATGTCGAGAGGCTCTACGGACACATTAAAGAGATGGTGATTGGGCGGTTAGAGGAGCTGAAGAAGAGACATCCTAGGAGAGCATAGGTATTCGAGGCGGTTTGAGG
>MAIU01000125.1 GCA_003344655.1 Candidatus Korarchaeota archaeon NZ13-K | reverse complement strand
AGGATAACCCCTGGAGTTGCCCCCTCAGGTCCAACCGGATTCGTTTTGCTTGACTCCCTCATAAAGGGTGATATGATGGCTTTCTTTGACTCAGTGAGGTACCTCATACTTCCATCCATAACCCTCGGCGTGATGCTCAGCGGTCCGTACATGAGGCTCGCCAGGAACAACATGATCAGGGCCCTGGACTCCGGCTTCTCCATCGCCTACAGGGCGAGGGGAGTGAGGGAGGGGAGGATAATCGGCTACTCGCTGAGGCATGCGATGATACCGATAATAACCTACACGGGCCTTCAGTTCGCCCTGCTGCTCGGAGGGGCTGTGCTCACCGAAACAACATTCAGCTGGCCCGGAATAGGAACTTACCTGGTTGAGAAGGTCTTCTACAGGGATTATCCTGCCATACAGGCCGTCGTCATAGTTTTCGCCTTCTTCGTCGGCCTGATAAGCCTGATCGTGGATGTGATTTACGCCTACGTGGACCCGAGGATAAGGTACTGAGGTGATCCCCTTGGAAATGAGGAGAAACCTGTTTCTAATCTCCGGGCTGCTCATAGTCTCTTTCATCTTGATTTTGGCCCTTCTGGCTGACTACATCGCCCCATTCCGCTACGATGAGACCGCGGGCAACCCGCTTTCACCACCGAACCCCGTGAACCCAATGGGAACGGATAACCTGGGCTACGATGTCTGGTCTAGGATAGTCTACGGCTCCAGAACTGTTATATTCGTCGTCTTCTCCTCGATAATAATCAGCGCGATCCTGGGGATTCCCGCCGGACTCGTGAGCGGTTACATAGGAGGGAAGCTAGATAAGGTCCTCTCCTTCATAATGGATTCCATATACGCCTTCCCCAGCCTGGTCCTAGCGATAGCCCTGGCCGTGGTGCTCGGACCCTCTCCGGTCAATGCGGCCATAGCGATAGCTATAGTCTACGTGCCCACATACTTCAGGATGGTGAGGGGCCAGGTGCTCAGCGTCAAGACGGAGCCCTTCATAGAGGTCAACAGGGCCCTGGGGATCCCACTGGCGAGGATGCTGTTCAGGCACATACTGCCCCACCTTGGGCCGACCGTGATGGTCGTCTTCAGCCTGAGCAGCACGGACGCGGTGCTGACTGAGGCGGCCCTCAGCTTCCTGGGCCTCTCCGTCCAGCCCCCAACCCCGGACTGGGGATATGAGCTCTACAAGGGGAAGGGGTTCCTCCTATCAGGAGCTTGGTGGATGGTTTTCTTCCCGGGGCTCATGATAACCCTTCTCGCGATGGGTTTCGCCCTGATAAGCGAGGGGCTGTCCAAGGGGGAGAGGGAGGTGTCATGAAATGATACTCGAGATAGAGGGTTTGAGGGTGCACTACTTCACGAGGAAGGGCATCGTTCACGCCGTTGATGACGTCTCCCTCAGGATGGAGAGGGGTGAGACCCTCGCCATTGTTGGGGAGAGCGGGAGCGGGAAGTCAACCCTGGGTTTCGCCCTGATGAGGATGGTCCCTCCCCCCGGCAGGGTGGTGGGCGGGAGGATCATCCTGGATGGGGAGGACATCCTGAGGAAGAGCGAGGATGAGATGAGGGAAATCAGGGGTAGTAGGATCTCAATGGTCTTCCAGGACCCTTTCACCACGCTGGATCCACTCAGGAGGGTGAACGACATGGTGGCTGAGGTGATGACGGAGCACGGGGTTGGGGAGGAAGAGGCCAGGGAGAGGGCTCTGAACCTCCTGAGGCGTGTTGGCATCCCTGAGAAGCTCTTGGATGCCTATCCGCACCAGCTGAGCGGGGGTCAGAAGCAGAGGGTGGCAATAGCTGCAGCGATAGCCCTGAACCCCTCCCTGCTCGTGGCTGATGAGCCCACCACCGCGCTGGATGTGATAGTTCAGAGGCAGATAATGGATCTGATCGACGAGATAAGGAGGGAGAGGGGGATGAGCGTGATGCTCATCACACACGATATAGCGCTGGCGCTTGAGAGAGCGGACAGGATATGCATAATGTACGCTGGCAATCTGATGGAGATCGGGGAGAAGAGGGATGTTATGGAATCCCCAATGCACCCCTACACCAGGGGGCTCATATCATCGCTCCCCAGGCTCCTATCCAAGGAATGGCCCAGCTCCATCCCGGGATCTCCGCCGGATCTCAGGAGCCCTCCCCCCGGATGCAGGTTTAACCCCAGGTGCAGGGAGGCCATGGAGGTCTGCAGGAGGGAGGCTCCGTCCATCTTCGACGCTGGAAACGGGCATTTTGTCTCCTGCTGGCTCTATGGGTGATGATCATGCTGGTCAAGGTGGAAGATGTAAGGATGTACTTCCAGATAGGTGCATTTGGCAGGAAGAAGCTTGTTAGGGCCGTGGACGGCATAAGCATCCAGCTGGACAGGGGAGAGGTGCTAGGAATAGTTGGCGAGAGCGGGAGCGGGAAGTCAAC
>MAIU01000124.1 GCA_003344655.1 Candidatus Korarchaeota archaeon NZ13-K | reverse complement strand
ATCTTGAGGGCTATCTTAGCTATGGGATGAACCCTCACGACCCCTCCCACGGTGCCGACCGCCATCGGGAGCTCTATGCTTCCCCAGAGGTCACCGTTCTCATCGACCCAGTAGTCGGTGAGGGTGGTGTACCTCCCGCTCCTGGCCGCGTAGCTGTGGGCCCCCGCCTCCAGGGCCCTGGTGTCCTGCCCCGTGGCCAGGGCCACCGCTATTATCCCGTTCATTATCCCCTTGTTGTGGGTGGCGGCCCTGTAGGGATCGTGCTTGGCGAACCTGTAGGCCCACATTATTCCCTCCACGACCTCCTCCCCTCCTATTGCCGCCTTTGAGAACTTCGCCTTGGCCCTGGCCAGCCTCCTATCGGCCAGGTTCGATATTATCCTCAGGTAGACCCTCCCGCCCGTCAGCCTCTCTATCGTCGGGGCCAGGCCCTCGGCCATCGTGTTCACGGTGTTGGCCCCCATGGCGTCCAGCGTGTCCACGAGGAGGTGGACAACGAGCATGGGGCCAGCGTCCGTCTCGACCACCCTCACCTCTATGTCCCTGGCCCCACCACCCAGCCTCGTCAGGAGGGGATCCATCTCGTTGGCGGCCGCAAGTAGCCTGTCCTTCTCCCCCAGTATCCTGTTCCTGGCCTCCTCTATGTCCGGAACCCTCACAACCTGTATCTGCGATATCATTATGGAGTCCGTGGCGCTCGCCTCGAATCCCCCGGACTCCCTGGCCATCCTCGCAGCGTTGCTCGCGGCCGCGACGACGCTGGGTTCCTCTATCACCATCGGAATCAGGTAATCCCTACCGTTTATCAGGAAGTTCGTCGCGACCGCGAAGGGCAGGGCGTAGAGCCCGATCACGTTCTCTATCATGCGATCCGCTATCTCCTCAGCGAGCCTCCCTCTCCTCAGCACATCAGCCTCCTCATCGGTCAGACCGGCGAACTCCTTGACTATCCTGAGTCTCTCCTCCATCGGGAGGTTGTAGAATCCCGGTATCCTGGAGGTGCGCATGGGGGTTCCAATGATTTAAATAATATTAGCATTTGGCCCGGGGATAGCTTGGAAACCGCCTTGGCCGCTGCCGTGTTCTCGGGGTGCGTCTGGGGGGTCACCCCCCTGCTCTACGCTGAGGCCTCCAGGGAGGGAGGATCCGCCAGGGCCAACTTCTGGAAGTCCCTAGGAGCCCTCTCCCTGCTCCTCCTGATATCCCTGGCAACCGGGGACCTCGGGGTGCCGCCCCCCGTGGCCCTGCCTTACATAGCGCTCAACACCGCGCTGGGAACGGGGTTCGCGGACTACACGTTCCTTAGGTCGATAGCGCTCATAGGTCCGGGGAGGGCGGCCCCCATAGGGTTCACCTACCTCATATGGTCGGCCCTCCTCCCCAGCCTCATGATAGGGGAGCCCTTCTCCGCGGGGGTCCTCCTGGGCGCCTCCCTGGCGCTGGCGGGCATCTGGCTGATATCCAGGGGAGGGGGAAGGTGGGCCCTCAGGGGAGTCGTTTTGAGTCTACTTTCATCCATTGGGTGGACTCTAGGCCCGATAGCGGCAAAAATATCAATGAAATACGTTAGCGAGCTCACCCTGACCACCTGGAACTCCCTGATGGTCACCGTCGCATACGGCCTGCTGTCAGCGCCCTCACCCAGGGTCAGGGGGATGGGGAAGGCCGCTATAGGGGGAGCTGTGGGCGTCGGCTTGGCCCTTCCCCTCTACTTCCACGCGGTTAAAGTTCTCGGGGTCGCTGTTGCATCCCTCACGACAGCGCTTGGTCCCGTGGTCTCCCTCTTGCTCTCAAGCCTGGGCGGGGGTGGGCTGGACAGGTCATCCATCCTGGGAGGGGTGCTCGTCGTTACAGGCATAATGCTGGCCGTGGCCCAGCTTTAGCCGAAACGCCGGGGATCAAGTTTATCAAGTAGTCCTCCCACGAGAAACTGTTGTAGGTCATGACCGAGGGATGCGCCGAGAGGATCATATCTCTGCTGCTGAACCTTGAAGCGAGGGAGCTGGAGCCGGAGATATCTTACGAGGATGGTCCCAGCTTCCACAGTGCCCTGGGGATCTCAAAGGAGGAGTGCCCGAACCTCAACGAGCTCCTGGAATCCCTCGCGGAGGAGGGGCTCCTGAGGAGGCACAAGGTCGGAAGCCTACCCGCCTGCCCGAACTGCGGCTCCTTCAGGCTTATGGTTAGGTTCACATGCCCTGTCTGCGGCTCGATCAACGTCAGGAGGGTCGATGCCATCTCCCATCTGGCCTGCGGGTTCGTGGCTCCCGCCGAGGAGTTCGGCTCGGGGGACTCGCTGAGGTGCCCCAAGTGCGGCAGGGCCCTCAGAGCCCTGGGTGTGGACTACAACAGGCTCAGCCGTGTTATACTCTGCGAGGAGTGCGGAAGGATATCGCTCTCCCCCAAGCTCTCATTCGAGTGCGCAGATTGCGGGAAGCAATCCTCTGAGGCTGAGCTCAGCCTC
>MAIU01000123.1 GCA_003344655.1 Candidatus Korarchaeota archaeon NZ13-K | reverse complement strand
GGAGGGGCTTTATGTCGGTCGAGGTTGAAGAGCCTCCCATCAGAGGGGGCGATAAGCCCCTCCACATCGATCTGGGAGTAGTGAATCTAGCTACTATCTGGTGTGAAGGTATGAGACAGCCGATATCCTTTTCGGGAAGAGCTGCCTTAGCCGACTGGTGGTATTGGACTGAGAAAATTGCGAAAGAGCAAAGGAGGTTAGCAGGGACAAATAGTGCTAGAACTTCAAGAAAGCTTAGGAAGCTATATAGGATGAGGCAGAGGAGGTTCAGGCACACGGTAAACGCTATGGTGAAGTGGATAGTTGAGTATGCCTCTGGGGAAGGCATCTCAAAAATAATCTTGGGCAACCTCAGAGGCATAAGGGGGAATCATGGGGGTTCTAAAACGAACTCCATGGTGAACAACTTCTGGAGCCACGGCTGGATAATACGGAGGCTTAAGGAGAAGGCTGAGGAGTATGGGATTATAGTAGAGGAGATTGACGAGCATGGGACTTCTAGTGAATGCCCATTCTGTGGTGCAAGGGGGGTTAGGAGACATAGGGGAATGTTCTATTGCCCAAAATGTGAGAAAGTAATGAATGCTGATGTTGTGGGTGTATTGAACATCGCCAAAAGGTATGGATCAATAATCCCGAGTCCCTCCTGGAGGGATAGGGATAACGGGGTCGTGGCAGACCCCTTGCTTCTAAGGTGGGATGGATGCAGGTGGGAGCCTAGAAGGGCTGTGAACACCGAAGAGATGAACGCCGTAGAAGCAAGAATCCCCTTGCTTAAGCAGGGGGAGTGTCAAACATGCGGAGGAACTGTCGTGTTCAGGCTGTTGAGAACTCAATAATTTTTAATGCTTATCGGCTCGCGGTGCCGCCATGCTCAGGGCGATCTCCTTCGACCTGTGGTTCACCCTGATATGGGAGACCAAGGAGGATGAGGAGCTCTACCTCAGGATGAGGCTGGAGTCCCTCAGGGACTTCCTGAGGGGGAGGGGCTATGAAGTCCCCCTGGAGACAATCAGGGACCTGTACCTGGCCACGAGGGACTTCAGGATGGTCGTGCCACCGAAGGAGCTCCTGAGGATGATCTTCATGCGGCTCGGCCTGAGGCTGGATGAGGGATCCCTCGAGGAGGCAAGCGAGGCTTATGCCGGCTCGACGGATTCCTTCGTACCTAAGGTGAATGAGGAGGCGGTTCAGGTGCTCCCCGAGCTGAGGAAGAGGGGAATAAGGCTGGCCCTCGTCACCAACACCTCATTCAGCGAGAGGAGCATCAGAGCGATCCTCAGGAACGTGAACCTGGATCACTTCGACGTCATCATCACTTCATGCGAATCCGGGTTCCTTAAACCGCAGAGGGAGATATTCTCGGCGCTCATCAGAAGGCTTGGCCTCACGGGATCCCAGGTTATGCACGTGGGCGACTCATGCTATCACGACGTGATAGGCGCATGGAACGCGGGCCTGAGGGCCCTTCACTACCCCAGGCTCATCCACCTGAGGGGAGCGAGCGAAGAGCCATGCGATTTCGAGAGGATAGACAGCCTCAGAAGGCTTATAGAGATCGTCGAGATGAGGGAGTGAGCTGACCGCATGGGGGCCTGAAGGAGATCGCGATCATAATTTAGGGACGCTCCCAGGGCCTTCTAGCGCCTAGCTCAAGTGTACTCCTCCCTGCTAAGCAGCCAGGGGTTCCCTATGTGAACCCTGGTCAATCCCTCCTCCCTGGCAGCCCTCTCAGCCTCAAGAGCATGCCTCCTGCTGGTCCTAGGGAGATCGCTCATGAGGAAGCTGGGATGAAATGCGAGCAGGCTGTAGGGGGTCTCCGGGTTCATCGAGGCTATGAACCTCGCTATCATCCTGACCTCCTCCTCATCCACGTAACCCGGGACCAGGAGTGTGCTAGCCGTGAAAAGGGGGACCTCCTCCCTCTCCCTTGACATCAGCAGAGCCCTCTCAGCGTTCCTATAGACGTGTCCGAGCTCCCTCCCGGTGAGGGCAAGGTACAGCTTGGGATCCCAGGCCTTAAGATCGAACTTCACGTTCCCCCCGCTCCTCATGGCCACGCTGAGCACGGCCTCGAATGTCCTGGGGTTGAAGTGCCCGTTCGTCTCCCAGCAGATCCTCATGAGTCCGGCCCTCCTCATCAGCTCCTTGGAGACGAGAAGGGCGTTGGCCACCTGAGGCGATGGGTCTCCGCCGAAGAAGCAGACGCAGGTGACCGGGTGGCTTAGCGCTGCTTCCACCAGCTTCTCATAGCTGACCAGAGGCCTCTTGCTTAGGGTGAGCTTCCTGAAGAACCAGTTCTGGCAGAAGAGGCAGTCAAGGTTGCATGCTCCATAGAAAACAGCTAGGTTGTAGTGACCCAACTCTGGTCCGTTCCTCAACGCCCATCTCGGATAACCAATTCCTGTGGAGGCTGGACAGAACCAGTGGGCCACGCAGTTCGTTGGGATCGGATCGTAGTAGTACTCCAGG
>MAIU01000122.1 GCA_003344655.1 Candidatus Korarchaeota archaeon NZ13-K | reverse complement strand
GGCCGGGGGTTCGAGTCCCCCCGCCCCGATCACTCAACCCTCCTCATTATGAAGCCCCCCAAGAGCGTCCTCTCCAAGTTCTTCGCTATGATCTCCTTCATGGCTCCCTCCAGCTCATCCCGATCCATGGATCTCACCGTCTGATAGGCCTCCCTCCTCAGCGAATCGTGCTCCTCGCAAGCCAGGAATAGGTCCTCGTCCGCCATGAGGATCCCCCTCCTTATGAGCTCCCTGAGGGGGAGCCTGTTCTTCTCGGAGAGCACCTCGGAAGGAAGCTCGGAGAACCTCTCCCTGATATCCCTTAAAGCCTCAGCCACTTCATCGTCCGTGGGTGTTTTTCCCATCCGAATTTCCTCAAGCAGGTGCAGCAGATCTACTCTCATGTGAGTCACGGATCCCCATGAGGCTATAAAAACTCGCGGAGGCGACTTGCCCGCACGGGCCGTGGGGAAGGTATGCTCTAAAAGTTACGTGACAGATAATTGGATTTCATATCCGGTGAAATCGCAATATTCGTAAAAATTTTGCAGTGAGGGATCAGACAAGCTTTTTAAATATGTCGATCCCTCTGGTGAGATGAGGGCGAGACTCGTAAGTTCGCTTACCCTGGCCTCAGTTGCGGTGATTTCAGTATACTCTTACCTCTTCTTCAAACCCAGCCCCTCGGAATTCCTCTGGCTGGCGATCTTGGTGGTCTGGATACTCCTGGTCATCTTCTTCATAGCTAGGAGGATAGCTGAGTGGCAGAACTTCTACGTGGCTAGGAAGGTGATCCACATACTTACGGGAGGCGTTGCTGCCTTCCTAGCACCTTACATCTTCAGCTCACCAGCGATCCCTCTGATAGGGGGATTGGGCATGTTCGCCCTGACGCTCCTACCCAGGGTTCTCGGTAGGAAGTTCGACTGGTTCCAAGTTGAGGGGAACTGGGGGGAGGTTTGGTTCTGTCTCACGTGGACCGCCGTCATCTGCGGCCTCTGGTACTTGGACCTGAGAGCTGGCGTCGCATCAGCTCTCTTCATGGCTGTGGGAGATGGGGTAACGGGCATCGTCAGGAATAAGGTTTATGGCAGGTGGAGCAAGGGGGTCGCGGGAAGCATCGCCATGCTTCTCGTCTCCTTACCGATAGGGTACTACTACAAGGGGGTTGCTGGTGTAATCGCATCGCTCGGCGCCACGCTCATCGAGAAGTGGAAGAGCGTCGATGACAATATAACAGTCCCGCTCCTATCGGCTTTAATAATGGTTTTATTTTCATAAGGGGATTAAATGAAGAGATCTGAGACCTTAAGAAAGATAATTCACATGCTGTTTTCGCTGATTCTAGCAGCACCCTTGCTCCTGAGAGAGTATGTCGAGCCGGGGATCCTCTATGGGGCGGCGCTAGCACTCGGAGGGTTGATTTACTCGATTCAGGTCAAGGGCCCTCCGGATTGGCTGAGAGCGAGCATGCAGTTACCCCAAATCAGACACTTGGAGGTCATAGTTGAGTCCTTCGAGAGGCTGGTGAGCATGGTCGAGAGGGATTACGAGAGGAGGAGTGGCTGGCTCGGTATGATCTCCGGCCTGATGGGAGGGGCCTCCTCTTACTTCATCTTCGGGTCTTATGTCATCTACGGGGTTCTCGGGCTCTTCTGGGTGGATGGTGTCTCGACCATCGTGGGAACCAACATCGGGGCCAGGAGGGTGCCGTTCACCAACAAGACGATTGAGGGTACGCTGGCTGGTTTTCTCTCTTTCTTCATCGTCATGGTCCTCATCACTGGGAACTTACCAGGCTCCCTAATCTTAGCATCAGCATCCTCTTTGGCGGAGCTCTACGGTGCGGAAGATAACATAGCAGTGCCCTTGGTGGCTTCGGCCATCGCCTACCTGATGGCCCTCCCGCTACCACTGTGAAACCCTTTTTAATCGCTGGGGCGCTAGCCCGGGGGGTAAGTTGATACCCATATCCAGGCCCTGCATAGGTGAGAAGGAGATCCTGAAAGTCATTGAGGTCCTGAAGTCAGGGATGTTGGCTCAAGGGGAGCTTGTTGAGAGGTTTGAGCGAGCCTTTGCATCATACATCGGAAGCAAGTATGCTGTCGCTGTCTCTAACGGAACCGCGGCCCTTCACGTGGCGCTCATAGCAATGGGCGTGGGACCGGGTGACGAGGTCATAGTGCCCAGCTACAGCTTCTTCGCGACAGCCTCTGCCGTGATACTCTCTGGCGCGAGACCTGTTTTCGCCGATGTGGACCCCAGGACGGGT
This sequence comes from Candidatus Korarchaeota archaeon NZ13-K, assembly GCA_003344655.1. Lineage (NCBI taxonomy): Archaea > Thermoproteati > Thermoproteota > Candidatus Korarchaeota archaeon NZ13-K. The sequence continues at coordinate 254 of MAIU01000122.1, read as the reverse complement.
ACCATAGACCCAGATGAGGTCAGGAGGAAAATATCAGGGAGGACCAAGGCTGTGATACCTGTCCACATCCACGGACATCCTGCAGATCTGGATGCTATAAGGGAGGCCGGTGGGGGGAGGGAAGTCCTCGTCTTGGAGGACTGCGCTCAGGCGCACGGTGCGCTCTACAAGGGGAGGAGGGTGGGTGGCATCGGCGAGGCAGGGGCCTTCAGCTTCTATCCGACCAAGAATATGACCACAGGGGAGGGTGGGAT
>MAIU01000121.1 GCA_003344655.1 Candidatus Korarchaeota archaeon NZ13-K | reverse complement strand
AGGACTAAGCCTGTGAGGGTTAGGAAGGAGCTTGAGGAGCTAGTCGAATACCTGGCCCAGAGGTATGGGCTTAGGAATGAGTGGGTCAGGAACACAGCTCTAGCGGTAGGCCTCATAGTGCTGTCAGAGGGTTTGAGGAGCTCTGAGAGCAGAGGATTTGTGAAGGAGGTAGACCTCTACGTCAGGCTGGCGAAGCTCGTAGTCTTGGAGAGGGAGAAACTGCTGGAGGCAGCTAGAGAGCTCTCAGCAGCTCAGAAGATACTGGAGGTTTTAGCAACTGCGTAGAGGAGGTGAGAACCCTTCATCGGTTAGACCTCTGGGTAACCCAAACGGCTATCGGGGGGCCGATACGGGGATCGTTATGAGTAGAGGCTCCGAGACTTATAAGAGTTTCGGAGTTTCGTACAAAGTATACGAAAGTTATACAGCGGTAGCAGCGGGGCTCAGGGGAGTCCGCTGGTTCAGGCCTCCGTACAGCTGGGTTTCTACGCTTCTGAGTGATGCAGTCGGAGATTTGTCGAGTATTAGGGAGGCGTTCAGATCGGCTGTAGCACTCTACAACTCTTCTAGGACCAGGAAGAGGCAGCTGAAGCTAGTAGTGGAGCCTGAACGCTTCGACCCTGAGAGGAAAAGGTTCACGTATCTGGGCCTGCCTATTCCTAACCCCTCGGGCAGGCTGGGGGGCTCACCCAATCACGACGAATACCTTGAGGTGGTGCTGAGAGTATCATTCGAGTATCCTCTTCAGTTGAAGCACTTCGAGGAGCGTCTCGAAGACACCGAGGCCAGGATTGTGGAGTGCAGGGTTAGGGATCCCCACACTGTGTATAGGACGTTCATATTCTTCGCTGCTCCAGGCTTCAGGAGAGGTGTCGAGGATCTCGTTGAGGACTACAACACCAGGAACAGGAAGGAGAATAAGAGGATCATCCTGGTGGACCTCAGAAAGAAGACCTTGAGGCAGGCAGTACTTGAGACTCTTGTTATAGGTGTTGATAGGGGGGAGGATGGGAGGCCTCTGAAGCCTTACCTGGGGTCCAGGGTCTGGGAATACCTGAAGGGGGGAGGTTATGAGAGATCCGACAACATGGTCTTCGGCCCAGGAAAGGACTTCGTGGACCTAGTGATGCTCCTAATAGCGTTCCTGAAGCGTTTAGACGGGGATAGGGCTACTGTCGAGGAGGCTCTCGACAGGTTGAAGATTGCTGCAAACGTGGAGGAGTATGATGTCGAGGGCTACAGGGGTATTCTGAGAACCTTGGTGGGAGACCTAGACAGGCTTGGTACAGGTATGGGGAGAGCAGCCAAACCCGTAGTCGGAGTAGCCAAACCAGAAGCTAAACCTGAGACTGTAAGAAGGGGGGAGACACCTCAAACAGATGAAGATTTGCTCCTACTAGGGCCAGACGACCCGAGCAGATGGGAGCCTGTAGAGGACTCGGAGGAGGTTGTAGAGGAGTAGAATTCTTCTCTATTCCTGCTACATTAATATCAGTTTCGGCTGGGTTCTTCAGCTAACTAAGGGTAGCAGTAGACAGTTCTGGAGGGGTTATTCAACTCATACGGCTAACCTCGCCACGATCATCAGCCAAGGCGTCTATTCATACGGCTAACCTTGCTCTGTCTAAACCTTAGAAGAGTTGAGCGTGGAGTCAATTAATACGTATAACCTCGGAATATTCGTGGAGTGCACGATCCGTGGAATCCTCAATTCCCTGCATATTGGGAGTGCAGAGCCGAAAGTTTCTGATACCCTCATGCTATTCATACGTATAACCTCGGGATGAATATGTCTATTCATACGTATAACCTCGGGATATTCGTGAGCCGCAAGACTCCATTCATACGTATAACCTCGGGATATCCATGCCTCATGGCTGTATATATAAGAAGTCCTTAGATATCTAAGAACTAGTCCTTAGATATATAGGTCCTTAGATACTGGTAAGCTATGCGTGTTAGGTGTAGGGGGAAGGGTCCTTAGAGGGTCTTCAGGGTCCTTACCATTCTTACCCTCTCTGTCTGGGGGGTGCGGGGGGATCCATAGCGGTGCTGCAGACTCTTCTGCACCATAAATCTATGGTGCCGAGGTGCAGGGCGCCTTTCTCTGGCTGGAGTCCTGATGAGTTTTGCTGAGGGCTACGGGGGTGTATGCATGCCTGCTCTGCTCACCATAATTTTATGGTGCTCTGAGTGCAGATCTCTCGAAGTCTCCTCACCCCGCAAAGCACCTCCCCGCCGCAGGGCCTGAGCCTGAATGATGCTCCAAACAACTCTCAGCAACTCTCAATCACTCTCCCCATCGAAGCCCTCAAACAGCCAACACCACAGATCTGTGGTGCATACGCAACAGACACACTCCGAGCCGTGGATAACACTCCGAGAGCCGATCAACCCTGAGCACTCCTACCCCCCACAACACCACAAATCTGTGGTGAACAGACACCACACTCCACACACACCCGCAGCACCACCCCCACTAACACCCTCACCACCACGCACACC
>MAIU01000120.1 GCA_003344655.1 Candidatus Korarchaeota archaeon NZ13-K | reverse complement strand
CATCCACAAGGCCAAGGAGAATGGGAAGGAGGTCATGGTGATAGGGGCAGAACCCGGATTCAGCACGGCCCTCAAGAAGGCCTGCGACAGGTACATACTACTTCCATCCCCTCCTCCTCAGGAGGGCGGCGAGCCTGAGGGTTATGACGAAGGAGGAGATGGCGACTATCAGGGCCCCTAGCTGAGTGACCATCAGGCGGAGCAGGCCTATGCTCCCCTCCAGGTACTGACCTATGGAGTAGAAGGAGATCCAGAAGGAGATCACCAGACCGGTCATCATGAGCTTCTCGCAGGAGTCCACCATTCTTCTGGCTGAGCTCTCTATGGAGCTGCCGATGAACATTATGGCCATGGATATCGCTAGGAAGCTGCTGGCCTCCTGCATGATCCTGGCCAGTATGATTTCCATCGGGTAGCCCTGGGACGCCAGGGAGAGCGCCCTAGCGTAAGACAGTGAGACCGTGAGCACAACCCCTATGAGTCCTATGATCAGTGAGGCGAATCCCACATGCCTGCCGAAGTAGCTCACACCTCTCGCTAGCCTGTCCTTCAGTGAGAGTCCTCTCTCCAGGAAGAAGAGGCCGGCCAGAATGGATATCCCTACGTAAAGGTACTTCTGGAACTCCATCAGCGAGAAGATTCCATAAAGCAGCAGGATTGCGCCGGGAAGCCCTAGGAATATTGATCTGGATGAGGGGGATTTCATGAGCTTCTCGAAGTATCTCCTTAGCAGGACGTAGGTGTGCTCTATCTCCCTGCTCTGCTGAACTATCACCCTCCTCACGCTCCTTATGGGTGCGTACCTCATCAGTATTGGGATCACGAGCTCATCATCGGCTCCGTCTGACACCAGCACTATGCTGGTGGGCCTGAATAGCCTGCATACCTCCTCCATCTGCCTGTTTATCTCCTCATCGGCCAGGAGCTCCTTCTGATGATGCCCCGTTATCGTGACCACCTCCACGGCCGTTCCGGGATCCGAGAAGAGGGATCTAGCCTCATCGTATACCTTCACAGCCCCGAATATAGCATTGGAGTCAGCCTCGGTGGGATCCGCTAGGGCCAGCTTTGATGCAGCCTCCAGGTTGGCCTCCCTTCCTATCACGGGTCCCCTTATCCCCGCCTTAACCCCTAGGTCATCGTCCCTGTCGACGCAGACTATGAGTATCCTCTCCTCCAAGTATCCCCTTTCCATCCCGGAGAACCGGAGGTCTCAAAAATAAAAGCTAGACGGACCTCTCGAGGAGACCCATCTCCATCAAGAGCTTAAGCTCATCGATTGAGAGCTTCTCCCCATTCCTATACTTCTCCAGGGCCTCCTCAGCCAGCTTCTCCTTTAACTTCCTCTCCACCTCCTTGCCGCTCTCAAGCGTCGCCTCGAACCTCTTCCTTATCTCCTCCTGCACCCCCATCATGTCCGTCCTCAGTCTGTCCATCTCCTCATCGATTTTGTCAACCTTCTCACTCCTCTCCTTTATTTGCTGGGTGAGCAGATCTATCTCCTTATTTGCACTTTCCAGCTCCTCCTTCTTCTTTGTGATCTCATCGTAAAGCTTGTTTAGCTCCTCCTTTATCCTCCCTATCCTCTCCCCGGAGTCCCTGACGAAGAACCTCCACCTCTCCATCTCGGTCATTAGCTCCAATATCTTCCTCTTCAGAGCCTTGGCCTTATTCAGGTTCTGAAGCATGGCCTCATACTGACTTATCTGCATCACAAGATCTCTCTCCTGATCTCTATTGAGGGGTGAGGTCTCTATCCTCCTCTCCAGCCTCGCTATCCTCCTCCTGAGAACCCTCTCGGACATTCCGACGGAGCTGACCAAGTACTTGTACTCCTCCTTCAGTTTGAGGACCTGCTCTCTTATCTCCCTGAACCTCTCGAGAGACTCCTTCCTCTCCTCCCTCACCTTTGCTAGTTCATCCTGCAGCGTCCTCTTCCTCTCCACCATGGCCCTGAAGGTCTCCCGGTCCCTCCTGACCTTCTCTATGAGGGATGATCTCCTCGCCCTGAGCTCCCTTAACTCCTCGATGAGTGCTCTCCTGCTTTCCTTTAGTTCAGCGATCCTCCGCTTTAGCTCATTTTCCTTCTGCCTGAGGGCACCTATGGGTTCACTCAGCACGGTCATGCGGTAGCCTCCTTTCCCGTTCTCGGGCGTGGCGCTAGCCATGGGAGGTTCCCACTTAAAAATCATTCGGTCGAGTCATCTCGAAAAAGAAATATCAAATATCAAATTAATGGTATGCAATGATGATACATTTCCATTTATTAAGAAATAAAAAGATAAAAATTCGGAAGAATGGAGAAATATTAATGAAGAATGAGGTGAAGGCCCTCAGGTAAGGTTTAATTGATCCGGTGATCATCGAAAGCACATGCTGGTGGATAACGGATTGAGAGTGCTCTGGTTGGCTAGAACCGGCTGGATGCAATCAGGCATACCTCAATGCCTCGCCGAAACGGTCGCTCAGCATACATTCATCGCCTCCCTGATAGCCCTTGATCTTTTCCCAAAGATAAGGGCTAGCGGCAGGGTGTTCAATGAGAGCAAGGTGCTGAAGATGATACTCGTGCACGACCTGGCTGAGGGCGTGAGCGGGGATCTCCCCAAGTGGACCAAGGAGCTGGTGAAGAGGGAAGAGCTCGAGGAGGAGGCCATGGCCAGGATGAACCTGCCAGAGGAGATTTCAGAGATCCTGAGGGAATACCTGACGATGGGAAGCTATGAGGCGAAATTAGCGAGGCTTGCAGACTTGATGGCGACCTGGAGGATGGCCATATACTACAAGCAGCTTGGCTACGAGGTTGACGAGATACTGAGGAGCTCCCAGAAGGAGTCGCTGGAGCTGGCAAAGAGGCTGGGGATAATCTTGGATGAAGATTAGACCTCCAGGATGTCCTCATAGAGGGGAGAGGATCCAGGAAGCTTATAAT
>MAIU01000119.1 GCA_003344655.1 Candidatus Korarchaeota archaeon NZ13-K | reverse complement strand
CCATTGTACAGGTCTTGGAGCAGTGAGATGAGGTTTACATTGATAGATGCAGAAGCAGTGTCAAGTACTACCTCAAGAAGCTAGACAAGCATTGGGTAAACTAGTGAATACCGCTGTGAAGACCGCATACTTAATTAATCAAGAGAGCTATAGGAGGTTCAGTGAGAAGAGATGGTTGAAACCCTTCTAGCAATAAACCTGGTAAGACTGCTCGAAGCGCTGGAGAAGAAGGTAGGTGTGAAGCTGCCCCGGAAAGTGGTTGAGGTCTCGCTAACCGGCGGAGTGCTGCACGTAAGGTTCGAGCATCCGGAGACCTCGGAGTCAGATGTAGAGCCGCTGCCGACATCAACCCCAGCATTCCTATTTAGGGACGAGAAGACGGGGGAGAATCACGGCGCTCGAGATCCTGGACGTAGACGGGCTGCTAGCAGAACTGGAAGAGGGGTCGGTCGCAGTGCAGCAGAACTGACATGGAGGGGTTGCGGGCTTGACGATGGAGGAGGTTAGGAGGCTGTGGCTGCAGGCCCTCGAGGATCTTAAGACCGCGGAGATCCTGCTCAAGGTGGGGCGCTACTACGCCTCAGTGTTCTTCGCTCAGCAGGCAGCTGAGAAGGCGTTGAAGGCGCTCTACATCCACCTGAAAAGGGAGCTGCCGCCTCACACCCACAACCTCCTGGAGCTCTTGAGGAGCCTGGGGGTGGACCGCGAAGACCTTGTCGATGCGGCTGCAGACCTCACGCCCGAATACATCGTTACGCGCTACCCGAATGCTGCTGGCGGTGTGCCGGCGGAGCTCTACAACGAGAGGTCCGCACGAGAGCACTTGGAGAAGGCCAGGCTTATAGTCGACTACTGCGGAGAGGTGCTCGGAGGTGGGAGGAGTGGATGAAATGGTTCTGAGGGTCGTGGAGGCGATCAGGAGGCACATACCGGACGCTAGGATAATACTCTTCGGATCCAGGGCGCGGGGAGACGCGCTGAAGGAGTCTGACATAGACCTCATCGTGGTTTCCAAGGCCTTTGAGGGGGTGGGCTTCACGGACAGAGCCACGTACATACTGAAGATTCTGTGGAGGGAGGGGGCTCTGCCGCCCGTAGACGTAGACCTCCTCTGCTACACGCCGGAGGAATTCGAGGAGATGAAGAAGAGGATAAGCATAGTGAGCGAAGCGCTGAAGTACGGAGTAGAACTCTAAAACCCTGAGCACCTCGGAGCGTCCAGCTCTGCGGCGGGGCTGGAGGTGGGATTGTGGGAGTCGTCAACAGGGAGAGGCTCGTCGAGGCGCTTAGGAGGGCTGCGGAGAGGCACCCGGAGATAAAGCTCATGTACCTCTTCGGGAGCTACGCTGAAGGGAGGGCGATGCCCGCGAGTGATATAGATGTAGCCGTTGTAGCGTCGAAGCCCAGTATCATCTCCCACGTGGTGGCGGAGGTTGCGAAGGAGCTCCAGATCTCTGAGGAGAAGATCTCTGTTCTCGACTTAGAGTACGCTTCGCCAGCACTCGTGGCGAGCATTCTGAAGAAGGGGGTCAAGATAGTGGATAGGGGGAATTAGTGGATAGGGGGAATATGGAGCAAGAGCTCTTGAGCAGGGTAAAGCCTGAGACTCTCGAGCTCAACGAGCTAAATGAGATCCACTTCAGGAAGTGGGTGGAAGGCGACCCCCTCGACCTCAGAGTGATTAGTAGAATCATTGTGCAGATCGGGGAGGATCTCCAGGACTTGGAGCGCTACCTAAGCATGGGCTTGGAGGCCGTGGTAAGGGATAGGACCTTGAGGAAAGCCTTCGAGAGAACGCTGCAGACGCTTATCGAGGGATGCATCGATCTGCTGCGCCACATAGTGTCGGGGCTAGGCCTGGGGGTAGCGGAGTACTACAGAGACTACGTGGAGATCGCGAGGAGGAGCGGAGTCGTAAGCAAGGAGACGGTTGAGAAACTCCTCGTGCTGATACCTGTAAGACAAGCCCTCATCCACAGGTACAGGGACGTAGACTACGAGAAGCTTTGGAGAGATGCGCGAACAGCTGTAGATACTGCCTCAAGACTACTAGAAGAAGTTAGAAGCTATCTCAAAACACTAGAACATATCAATCGAAGTAGCCTCCTATGCTAGACCACATGCATTCAAGCTCTTTGCAAGGCTTAGCTAGGATGAGGAAAGATAACCATGAGCTTAGGCATAGATGATATTGGTTGAGGCGCTGCCTTGACAAGGATCGCTAGAGAAGTTTACGAGAGGCTTGTAGGAGAAGCTAAAGAGGCTATAGAAGAAATGAAGGATATTACCTCAATGAGTAGAGATGATTTTATAAAGTCTAGAAGAGCTAGATTCAGCCTTAGATACTCCATAGTTATGGCTGTCGAGGCACTAGCTGACTTAGCCATAGCAATACTTGAGAAAGATTTCAACGAAGTGGTTGAGTCGTATAGAGAGGCTTTCATGAAGCTTTTAGAGAAGGGCATTATAAGTGCTGAGATAGCCGAATCCATGGTCAAACTTGTTAGTCTTAGAAATCTTATTGTGCATAGGTATTGGGTGATTAATGATCTCAGAATATACGAGGAGGCTAAGAGAGGAGGTATTAAGGTACTAGAGGAATTTATCTCCGAGGTGTCAAGGTATGTCGAAGCTGAGGATCCGTGAGGAAGAGCTGAGGAAACCTAAGAAAGTACCTATGGAGGATAGAGAGCACATAATAGACGTTATAAGGAGTATACTCCTAGAAGATAGCTGCATCAAGCTGGCTATCATCCACGGAGGCTTCATAGATAGCGAAGTCTTCAGAGACATAGACATAGCCCTACTACTAGAAGGCGTGGAAGACGAGCTCATCTATGTAGAGGAGCTTAGAGATAGGCTGGAGAAAGCCACCGGTATAGGCGTAGACATACAGCTTCTAAACAATGCACCACCCAGCTTCACCTACCGTGTGCT
>MAIU01000118.1 GCA_003344655.1 Candidatus Korarchaeota archaeon NZ13-K | reverse complement strand
AGGTTCCCCAGGCTTATCGTGTCCAGTCCCAGGTTATCGGCCACCTCGGCCGCGTAAGCGAGATCATCCATGTCCTTGAACCCCAGATTGGATCCCATCATCCCTATCGTCTCGTACTCCGGTGCCTTTATGACACCTCTCCTCGTCTTTATCTTCCTCTTGCATGCGAGCGGGCAGGAGTGGCAGGCGAACCTGCTGTGGAACTTCTGCTTCACGACATCCGTGTTTATGAACTTAGCGTACTCGTAGTATCCCTCCCTGAAGTTCAGGTGGGGAAGCGCCCCCACGTTGTTGCTCAGGTCCACTATTATGGGTGTCCCATCTGTCTTAGCCCACAGGTTCGCCTCGGTGAGGACGCTCTCCTTCATCAGCCTCGTTATGGTCTCCCTGAACCTTCCCGGATTAGGAATCTCGATCTTCCTCTCCTCAGCCTTGACAACGACTCCCTTGAGCTTCTTTGATCCGAAGACAGCTCCTATTCCTCCCCTGGCTGCCACGAAGTACTCATCGACGTGGACTGATGATATGAGGCTGAGCCTCTCGCCGGCCGGCCCTATGACCATAGTCCTGGCGTTGCTTCCGTGCTCCTTCCTAAGCTCCTCCATGGCCTCCCTCACTCTCATCCCCCACAGGTGGCTTGCATCCCTTATCTCGACGTTTCCATCGCTTATGTAGACGTAAACAGGGCTTTCTGACGCACCCTCTATTATCACGGCATCGTAGCCCGCGTACTTGAGCTCCGGTCCGAAGGAGCCTCCCACGTAGTTGTCGTTGATCGTGCCAGTCTTGGGGGACTTGGAGACCACGGTGAACCTCCCGCTGAGCGGAGCTATCGTGCCCGTCAGGGGACCTGTGGCTATCACAACCTTGTTCTCCGGGCCCAGGGCATCGGCTCCCGGGGGCACCTCCTCGTACACGTACCTTATCCCCAGCCCCCTCCCCCCCAGGTAGAGGGCGAGCCAGTCCCTCCTCGGAGGTTCTGTGCTAATCTTTTTTGTCTTCAGGTTTATCCGTAGAATTTTTTCAGCATATATCGAGACCATGCCACCACCCGGTGCGACTCCCGCGTTGGGGGAAATTGATAAATGTTTTGCAGTCGCTGGAGACATGCCGAAGCTGCAGGAGTTTTCTGGAAAATTTTCTAATGAGGTCCGCGCCGGTGTGTTCGGCTCTAGGAGCTCTAGCTCACTTGAGAGGGCTGACGGATGCATTGGAATCCTTTATAATTCCTCGGGATCCGTGGCCCGCAGGGCGTTGCATGAGCTACGCCGTCTACTCCATGGTTGGCTACGGTCATCTCAGGGCTGCCCACCCCCTGAGGGGATTCGCGGAGCTCGTGAGGGCTGATGAATACGAGGGAATCCCCAGGATGGATAGAGCCCTCTGGAGGGTCATCTCCTCAGGTTACTCCGGGATCACCAGGTCAGTCGAGATACCGGCCCTGGGGAGGCTCGCCTTCCTCTCCTTCGATTACTTCCAGAGGGTCCCGAGCTTCTACCCTAGGAGGGATCTCTCCAGGCCGAACATGGCCCTTCTGATGATTTACGGACTCATAGGATCCGGATTCGGGAGGGACCTCATAAGGAAGCTCTCCAGGGATCCCCTCCCGATGATAGCCACATATTTCATTCCCGCCTTCATGGCGGAGCACCACGGCTACCCGGGGGAGATCTACTGCGTCATCTGCGACGCCGACATAGCCAGGACCTGGGCTCCACTGAGGCCCAGGGGCTCGAGGATAAGGTACCTGGCCCCCACGGAGAGGGTGGTTGAGAGGCTGAAGGACTACGGTGTCAGGGAGGAGAACATAGTGCTGACGGGCTTTCCCCTCCCCATGGAGCTCGTGGGGGAGGACATGAGCGTGGTGAAGGAGGACTTCTCGAAGAGGCTGCCCAACCTGGACCCCAGGGGGGTCCTCACGGATAGGTACGCATCCCTGCTGAAGGAGAGGCTTGGGGGGATCCCTGAGAGCTCGGATCATCCCCTGACGATAATGTTCTCCGTGGGGGGGACAGGTGTTCAGGCGAGGCTGGGCGTCTCCATCCTCAGGAAGCTCTCAGCCCAGCTTAGCAGGGGTGAGATGAGGCTGGTTATCTCCGTCGGGATCAGGAGGGAGCTGAGGGATCACTTCATTCGCTGGGTGGACAGGCTCGGGATGAGGGGGCTGCTGGATGAGACGATAATAATAGTCTTCGAGGAGAGCCCCGAGCGCTACATTGAGAGGTTCAACGAGGCCCTGAGGAGGAGCGACATACTTTGGACCAAACCATCGGAACTTTCCTTCTACGCTGCGCTAGGCATACCAATACTCGCCTCGGAGCCCGTAGGTTCGCACGAGGTGTCGAACATGAGGTGGCTGATCAAGGGGGGATACGGGATGGTCCAGGGAGATGTGAACTACCTCGAGCAGTGGTTCTTCGACTGGCTGAGGAGCGGTTACTTCGCGGAGAAGGCCATAGGGGGCTTCCTGGAGCTGGAGAAGATGGGAACCCTGAACGTCAGGAGGGCGGTCCTGGGTCGCGACGCATCATGAGTTTAGTGCGAAGCTGGGGGCGTTTGAGATCCTGCAGGCGGTTTCAGCCCATTCAGGGAGCTCGCTGGGACATGTCACCTGATCATGGGATCGCTCGACAACTTTTTATCTTGAGGGCCCCTGGAAGCGGGGTATTTTCATGCAGATAGTGGAATCCCTGGAGAGAGTCATCGAAGCGGACGATGATTCTATCCTAAGGGCGCTGGCTGATGTCGAGAGCCCCCCGTTGAGCAGGGTAAGCTACGCTGACGTGCTTCACCCCTCCGGGGTGCCTCCCCAGCCTGAGCTTGAGTTCATAGATCCCGGGAGGCTCAGGGTGGATGCCAAGCTCTTCCTGGGGGTCGACCTACTGGCCAGCCTGGGCCATCCCGGGGATCCCGAGTCCCTTAGGAGGGGGGCTGAGGACCTGCT
>MAIU01000117.1 GCA_003344655.1 Candidatus Korarchaeota archaeon NZ13-K | reverse complement strand
TGGGGGGAGTGTGAGCGCGGGGTGGATGAGCTGAGCTGGGTGCAAAAGGTGTTCATAGATAGGGCGGATCTCTACCTGGAGATAATGAACAGCACCTGGTCCGAGGGAGAGCAGATAGCGAGGTCTATAGCTGAGCTCCTGAGGGACAACGGCCTGGATTCAGGCAGGGTGCTCGAGGCCTTCTGCGGGAACGGGAGGGTGGCCATACCGCTGGCCCTCCAGGGCTATGATGTGCTTGGCTTCGACATATCGCTGCCATTCATACAGGACGCCAGGCTGAAGGCCGAGAGGTACAGGGTCTCGGAGAGGGCCAGGTTCGTGGTCTCAGATGCGAGGGAGATAGACGCGACCCTGAGGGGTGAGAGCTTCGACGCTGTTGTAATAGTCTCCACCTCCCTAGGGTACTACGACTCCATGACCGATGAGGCTATCCTGAGGAAGCTCAGATCCCTCGCCAAGGACGGCGCGATCCTGATAATAGCGAACACTTTCCACAGGGAGACCCCGAGCTGGAGCCAATGCAACAGGGTGTTCCAGAGGTACGGTTCGCTCGTCCTCATGGAGGAGATAAGGTTCGATCCCCTCTGGTCGAGGCTCTTCTCTAAGTGGATCCTGCTGAGGGATGACGGCGAGGGGAACCTGATGAAGGAGCTCGAGGTCCTGACGGACATGAGGATCTACACGTCAACGGAGCTCGCCGAGATACTGAGGAGAGCCGGATGGGGGGTCGACTCCATATACGGCGACATAAGGAAGAGGGAGAAGTTCTCCCCGCCCTGTCCCTACCTAAGCCTGGTCGCCAAGGCCATCCAGACAACCGACTAGGTTCGACACGATCTCCCTGAGTGCCTCATAGGGCTCCTTCACCCCGAACCTGCTCCTTATCGTCTCCCAGGGCTTCCCCTGGAGGACCTTCGCCACGAGTAAGGACTCCTCCCTCGGGGTGAGACAGTCCCTGCCCTGCCAGAAGTAGCTCCTGACAACCTCGTGTATCGAGTCGGAGGCGAGCTCGTAGACGTAAGTCCCCTTGAGGTAGCCGCTCAGCCTGCTCCTCTGGGAGTTGCTCAGCCTCACCCTCCCCCCCTCCAGCCTCCCCTTGAGGAGGAGCCTGGCCACTGAGGGATTCAGGGAGAAGTAGACATCGTGAAGGCTGGAGAGGAGCCTCCTCTTGAACTCCCTCAGCACCTCCTCGAAGAGCCCCGATGCCTCCCGGCTCAGGGGCTTCATGACTAGGACGCTGTACTCCCCGGTCACGGGATTCCTGTTTGGGCTCAGGTGAACCGCGAAGTAGCCTGATCTAACCCAGAACCTGAGGAGCTCCTCGGTGGCTCCGAAACCGGCCCCAATCCAATCGATACCGCTCTCCCTGGCCTCATCTTCCAGCTCGCTCAGGGCCCTGGTCCCCAGCCCCCTTCCTTGCAGATCGGGGTGAGTCGCGATCCTGACGATCCTCCACCCCCTCAGCCTCCCGAAGCTCTTCATGCAGTAGTGAAGGACGAGCCTGCTCGGTATCACGTGTCCGGGGAGGTCCCTGGATCCCCTCATCACTTCGTCCAGCAGGTGAGGCGGGAGCCCCCCCTCCTCGGCCACGTGGATGCTCACAACGGGCTCCCCTCCGGCCTCGAGAGCCCTGGCGAAGTGATGGGGCGCATCCAGGAGTGTGGCTAGGTCGTTTGGCCTGTTCCTGTAGTGGGCCAGGACGTATATCCCGTAGAACTTCCTAAGGTAGTCCTCATTAATGTCCTGGAGGGATACCCTCCTGTACCTAAGGTCCTCAAGGTTGCTGGGGGGCTCCCCGGGTTCCGCGTCGAGCAGGAGGAAGTCGTAGAGCCACCTCTCCACGGGATCCCCCGGGGGATACCTTATGGGCTCCTCCATCCTCCCCTCAGCGTAAGGCAGGCCCGAACGCCTGATCCTCCTCAGGAACCTGAGCGTGAAGCCCCTCCCAGCCCCCTCGTAGCCGTGTATGGTGGACGAGAATATCGCGAACCTGCTGGTCGAGAGGAACTGGAAGAGGGTTGTCACGGGTATTGAGGCCGCCTCATCAACGACCTTAAGGCTCACATCGACCTCCGAAGCGCTCTCCGGTGTCAGGTAGAAGACGTTCTTCCCCCTGAACCTGACGTCCAAGACCTTACCCTCCCTCACCAGGGGCTCGTACCTCACACCCTGAGCCTCCAGACCCCTCATAAGGAAGCTGAAGATCGTCTGGATCCCCTCTATGCTCGGGGATGTGACTACAGCGCTCCTTACCCTGCTCCTGGTCATTATGAGCGAGAGCGCGAGCCCTATGGCGGCCGATTTACCCCTTCCCCTGTTCGCAGTCAGTATGAAGGCCCTCTTCTTGGTCTCGAATGCCTCCAGAATGGATCTGAGGATCCTCTGCTGATCCTCGGTCATGCAGAGATCCAGAACAGGATCACCCGTCCTCTCAGGTGGCTTCCTATCCCCTGAAACCTTCCCGCAAAGCTCTCCCCTTGAGACATCGCCCACCAGGAAAGTGCCCCTGGCCCCAAGGGATGAGAGGAACCTGGACTTGAAGAGCTGCCTTATCTGCCTCCCCTCGAACGGTGGGACCAGGAACCTCCTCTGGAAGTCCGTCAGCGAGCTCATCCACTCCTCGACAGGTGGTATGGTGAGGATGGCCAATCCCCCTCCCCTGACGACCTCTATGAGCCTTCCTATGTCGTTCGCCCTGAACTGGAGTGAGAGGTCCGCTATGAGCAGGTCCCAGGTACCCCCAAGCACCTCCTCGGTCTGGTCGAAGTCTATGGAGGTGAAGTCCCTCAGGGAGATCCTCTCCAGGTTTGCGCCCATGTGCGTGGCAACGAGCACCCTGCCCTCCCTCATGGAGAGCCACTCTCCGGCCAGCTCCGAGGCGACCTCCAGGGACTCCCTCCCCGAGATCACCACGAGCCTCCTCTCCCCAGTGCTTATGGCCTCCTCCACTATCTCCCTCAGCAAGAGAACCCCCTCTCAGCTGATCCTGGCTCTCCCGACGAGCTCCCTCAGGCTCAGCCCCTTCCTCACTAGGTAAGCTTCCAGTCCCCTGTTTATCTCGCCGAA
>MAIU01000116.1 GCA_003344655.1 Candidatus Korarchaeota archaeon NZ13-K | reverse complement strand
CCCTATCCCTCCAGGAGGGACTCGGGATTATTGATCCATACTTTTTAATGAGGTTCATGATTATTTAAACCTATCGACGCCATTCATCTCACCGCTGAAGCAGGGAAGCTTTCTAGCATGTTTTCTGTAAGTTTAAATTGGATCGGGGAGCGGGAGGCTTATGGGAGTGGAGTCCTTCCTCGACAGGGAGAATGTGGTCGCCGTTGTCGGCGTCTCCAGGAACCCGGAGAAGTGGGGGCACAGGCTGTACAAGTTCTTCAAGGGGCATTACAGGAGGGTCTACCCGATAAACCCTGGAGCCGATGAGATAGATGGCGATAAGGCCTATCCCAACCTGAGCAGCCTCCCGGAGGTGCCCGATGTCGTTGACATCGTCGTGCCGCCGGAGGTGGCGAGGGAGGTCGTGAGGGAGGCCATATCCCTGGGCGTAAGGAGGATATGGTTCCAGCCGGGCTCCGAGGATGAGGAGGCGATAAGGCTCTGCAGGGAGGCGGGGGTCGAGGTGATTTACGGGGCCTGCCTGATGGAGACGATAAGGGGTGGCGGGGAGGGGAAGCCCCCGCAGGTGCAGCCTCAGTTCAGGCCTCCCTCCCGCTGATGGGAATCGCCCCAGAACATCCACCAGACCCTCCTCTCCTCCTCAAACTCCTCCTCATCTTGGATGCGCAGCCGGAGCTCCCTCTCCAGCTCAGTCAGCCTCTCCTTCTCCCTCACTATCCTGTAGGTGAGGTAAATCGCCAGCAGCAGGCCGAATATCGTCATATCCCTCCCCTCAGGCGCCTCAGCCTCAATCCCTCTGTTCTCACGAGGTCCAGGAGGGTTTTTTATATTTTTGGTCGCCCTTTGAACCCTGCTCCTATTACGCTTTCCTTTCATGTATTGGATAAAGTTTTTGATATTCTCCGCAGCATCTGCGGGATGCGGGCACTCATACTGGTCCCCTGCTGCAAGAGAAAGAGGGTGAATCCGGCTGAAAGCGCTTTAGCAATGCCACTTCCTGGTATCGATCGTCTGAGAGCCAAGATCATCGAGCTACTTCAGTCGGCACCTCATCTAAGGGAGAGGCCGGAGAACAGGAGGGGAGCGCTGAACCCCAGCGCCCCTTTAACAAGGGCGATAGACCTGTATGCTGGCGCATTCTACAGGAAGGCCAGGGGAGCTTTGCTTGATGTGCTTGATAAAAGGTATCCGCATGCTCAAGAGCTTGACGTCCATGTGCTCATCGTATCGGCTCTCTACGGGCTTGTCAGGCTTGATGAAGGGATAAGGGAGTACGAGCTGATCATGACGGATGAGCTCCCGAATGGCGTAAAGGTGCATGAATTCTGGCAGGAGGAGGGTCTGTGGAGAATTCTTCTGGAGTACATTCGGGGAAACGGTATAAACTACATTTGGAGCCTCCTACCCAGCTCAAAGAGATATCCTTATCATCAAGTGTTTGAGGAGCTTTGGAGGGCCTTGGGAAAAACATCAGTAAGGTGCATTCATGTGAAGATTCCGGGATCCGCTGCGGGAGTCAAGCGGGCGGAATGGCTGGAACGAATGGTGGAGGACAGCCCCTTACAGCTAGCAAAACCTTTAACATGGACCAGTGACACCTTCCAATATACAACCTGTTAAAAAGCAACTGTCCTCATCCCCTGCTTCCCCTATATAGGTATATGGGAGGTTCAGCTCCTCTTGACGCTCAGGTAGATCAGGAGGAGGAAGAGGTTCACGACGATGTCTCCGACCAGGTTGAGGAGCGAATAGGCGAGGTCCATCATGCCACCCCGCTCCACTGCGCGCGATCATTTAAAAGGAGATCGCGAACTCGGAGCCAGGCTGAGCACCCATGAGAGCTGACCGGCATGGCGATCAGATCCTTGTGATGCCGCGGGAAGGGATGAGCGGCTCCCTGAATGCGCCTGAGCAGCAGGCGCCTAGACCTTTGTGTAGACCTCCACCCCCAGCCTCCTCGCCGCCTCCAGGGCCCTCTCCTCGATGAAGGGCGTTACTATCATGAGCCTGTCTGGCCTCCTCCCCGTCTTCCCAGCGTAGAAATCGGCCTTCCTCCTGAGGATGTATACGTCGGAAGCCCTCACGTGCGATGACACCTCCACGAGTATGAGTCTCCCGTCCTTCACAACGATGTCAACCTCCACCTCGCTCGGATACCCGAATACCTCACCCGCCTCATCGTGAGAGCTCCACCTCTCAACCCTCAAACCGAGCTCCCTCTCCAGGACACCCCTGAGTCCCTCCCTGAACGCCTCCTCGGCCATGAGCCCCCATCTCGCGCCCAGGGCATCTATGTGCCTTCTCATGAGCTCAAACCCCCTCATCATGTCCTCCCTGAGCCTGATGAGCTCCTCATCGTGCCTCTTGAACCCCTCAGTCATCTCCCGCCTCAGCTCCGCTATCTCCCTGTCGTGCCTCTCGAACCCCCTCATCATGTCCTCCCTGAGCCTGTTCATGTCCTCCCTGAGCCTCACTAGTTCCTCCTCATGGCGATCAAGCCTCTTTAGTATCTCATCTAAGCCTATCAACCCAGCAACAGCGTATCTGAACTCCTCATCCTCCCTGAGCAGTCTGAGCATCCTCCTCTTCAGCCTCAGGGACTCCATCATCCCGTCATCAGATCTCATTGTTCCATATTTAAGTGTCGACCTCAAGTAGCTCAGAGAAACTTTCTATGGTGAGGTTACCGGCGAAAATAGTATCAGGAGGATGGGATTTCCCGCTCACGAGATCTCACCACGCCTCCCTCCGAAGCAGGCGGCTTTCAATCCTCTCCCATCGAGAAAGGGGAGAGAAAGGACCGAGCGACCACTTGCAGCGCGCGAGAATGTTTTATCGCAGGATATGAGTTGATCAGAGAACGAAGTCCCTGATATGTTTTGCCAGGTTCGGGTTTGCCACCTTTTCCAGCAATTTCTCATCAGCTGTGTACAATAAGGTCTTCTTAGCTAATGCTAGAGCGACGTAGGATGCATCATATATCGTCATGTCGTTCTTAAACGCTACTTTCACGGTCTTCTGCATGTATTCCCCCCTGAGAGGGTAAAGCTCGAATGAATATGCCTCCAGGGCCTCAGATATCTCCTT
>MAIU01000115.1 GCA_003344655.1 Candidatus Korarchaeota archaeon NZ13-K | reverse complement strand
AAGGAGGGATCAGGCGGTCATCGTGATGAGGGCTGCCTCTCCAGGGGAGAACATCCAGGGAGCCGGTTCCGACATCAGAGTTGGAGAGACGCTGGTTTACAGGGGCACTAGGCTGTCCCCGAGGGAGATCGGGATCCTGGCAGCCGCCGGCATTAGGGAGGTGACCGTCATCTCTAAGCCAAGGGTTGGGATATTCTCAACAGGTGACGAGCTCGCGCAGCCTGGGGAGGGGCTGGACTACGGGAAGATATACGACGTCAACTCCTCGACCCTCTTCACCTCAGTGATCGAGGACGGCGGGGATCCTGTCTTCCTCGGCATACTCCCTGATGATTATGAGTACATCAAGAGGGCCCTCAGCGAGAGCATGGATGAGAACGACATCATACTCATCTCAGGGAGCACGAGCGTTGGGGCTGGGGATGTGATTTACAGGGTGCTCGAGGAGCTTGGTCCGCCTGGGGTGCTCGTGCACGGCATAGCCATCCACCCGGGCAAGCCGACCGTGATAGCTGAGGCGAGGGGGAAGTTGATAATAGGCCTTCCCGGGTACCCGACGAGCTGCCTCACAGTTTACAGGGAGTTGGTATCCCCGCTCATAAGGAGATGGAGCTCGAGGCTTCCGGAGACTGAGAGGGAGATCATAGCCAGGGCTGCCGAGAGTATACACGGGGAGAGGGGGAGGAGGGATCTCCTTCCCGTGCATCTGGTCATGGATGAGGAGCCCCTGGCGTTCCCGGTCCCAACGGGATCGGAGGCTATATCGACTCTCTCCAGGGCGGACGGTTACATAATAATGGATGAGATGAGGGAGATCATCGAGGAAGGGGAAGAGGTGAGGGTGAGGCTCTTCGTGGACAGGATCGCTGATGCATCAGTCATAGGGAGTCACTGTTTGGGCCTGGAGATCATCCTAGCTGAGATGAGGGATCGCGGCCTTCTAGTCAAGTTCGTGCCCGTAGGATCTTACGGGGGATTCAAGGCCATAGCAAGGGGGGAGGCGGACATCTCAGGGGTCCATGCGCTCGATCCCGAGACCATGGAGTACAACGTGACCCTCCTGAGGAAGTTCTCCCTGGAGGACGAGGCCATCCTGCTGAGGGGATACAGCAGGATCCAGGGCCTCATAGTGAGGAAGGGGAACCCGAAGGGGATAAGGGGGATCAGGGACCTCCTGGAGAGGGAGGACATAGTCATCATAAACAGGAATAAGGGTTCGGGCACCAGGGTGCTGCTGGATCATCTGCTGAGGAAAGAGGCCGAGAGCCTCGGGATGAGCTTCGAGGAGGGGGTCAGCAGGATCAGGGGTTACTGGAGTGAGGCGAAATCTCATAATGCAGTTGCCGCGACCGTGAAGAACGGTATCGCTGATGTGGGTATAGGCATAAAGACCGTGGCGAAGCTTTACGACCTAGATTTCATCCCGCTGATGGAGGAGAGGTACGATTTCCTGATTAGGAAGCGCTCCCTGACTAAGAGGGCCGTCGAGGAGTTCCTGGAGATCATAAGGGATCCCGGCATCAGGAGGAGGATAAACTCCCTGGAGGGCCTCAGGGCCGATGATGACATCGGAACCCCCCTGACGCCACCCCGGGCTTAGGCGCGGTCCCTAACCCTACGTCGGGATCACTTTGATCTCGCTATGGACACAAGATGAGGCGCTTCCGGTATTATCAGCTTCTCCAAGGCGAGCTTCACAGCGTCCGGAGATCCTGGAAGGAGGAATACGAGCGATTTGGAGAATACCCCTCCGGTAGCCCTGCTCGCCATGGCCGAACTTCCGATCTCGGAGTAGCTCAGCCACCTGAAGATCTCCCCGAATCCGGGAAGCTCCTTATCGAGCAAGGGCCTTATGGCCTCAGGAGTCACATCTGATGGACTCACACCGGTTCCCCCGCAGAATATTACGACATCGGAATCCTCCGACGCCTCGATCAGGGACCTCCTGATGGCATTGATATCGTCGGGGATCACCTTCCTCCTCACAACGGAACTCCCGGATCTCCCTATGAGCTCAGTGGCCAGCCTCCCCGTGACGTCCTCCTTACTCTCATCGACAGATCTAGAGGTGCTCACGACGAACACCGAGTACCTGAGCTTCGAGGGAGCGCCCCTCCTGTGCTCCTCCGGGACCCCCATAGGGGGACCTCCGCGCACTGCTTTAAAGCTTTGAATTCCCCCGCAGCATGGATGGAATGCGAGATAACGCCGGGACTGCAGGAGTATCTTGCGGCCATATATAGGCTCCAGAGAGCCAAAAGGAAGGCCATCAGAGCAAAAGAACTAGCTAGAGAGCTTGGTGTCACCCTACCCAGTGTTACAGACGCTCTGAGAAAACTCTCCAAGGCCGGGTTGGTCAACTACAGGAGATACAACGAGATAACCCTGACCAGCGATGGGGAGAGATCTGCTTTGCTAATACTGGATAAGGAGAACATATTCCTCGAGTTCCTGAGGGATGTGCTGGGGTTGGATGAGGATGTCGCCAGGGAGGAGGCATGCTGGATAGAGCATGGGGTCAGTTGGGAGAGCGCGAGGAGATTGAGACTATTCATCGAATTCCTTAAGGAAAACATCAATGATATGGAAATAAAATTCAAAAAATTTGTCGAAGAGAGGGAGAAAATTTAGAGTATTACCCCATTCCTACCCGAGGGGAACGCTCGTGATAAAAAAGTTAAATTAAAATTGAACATGCTCCATGCCAGCTGGCCGGAGGTGTCAGCATGCCCAAGTACCTGATCGAGCAGGATAGGGAGAGCTGCATAGCTGATGGAGTCTGCGCCTCTCTCTGCCCAGATAACTGGATAATAGAGGACGACGGACTAGCATCGCCCGTCAAGAAGGAGCTGGACGATCTTGGTTGCAACATGGAGGCCGCCCAGGCCTGCCCAGTTAACATAATCCACATATACGAGATCCAGCCGGATGGCTCCAAGAAGCAGCTCATCTGAGAGGAACAAACACACCTAATTTTTTGAAGGGGGCGGTGGGCTCCCCCGGAGTGGAACGGGTGCATGAGGACCCCTTTATCCCCTGAATTCCCTCCCCTCGGCTGACCAGCAGCGCCGGACGTCCACCTTAGGGCTGCTCCCTTCCGGGCCTGACCCGGTTCGGTGGC
>MAIU01000114.1 GCA_003344655.1 Candidatus Korarchaeota archaeon NZ13-K | reverse complement strand
CCCGCCCCTGGAGTCGGAGACGGTTATGGCGTGAACGTCAAGCACCCCCTCAACCCCCTTGGAGAGCCTCCTGACCCTCTCCTCGAGCGTCTCACCCTCCACCCTCTCCACCACTATGTCCACGTCCATCCCCAGCTCCCTCCTTAGGGTCTCAGCTATCCTCTCGCCAAGGTCCCGCGGGCTCCCCACGACCCTGAGCCTGACGTCAGCGAAGAGGAAGTTCCCGACCTTCCTGGCCCTGACCCTCTGGACCTCCAGCACCTCCGGGTTTGAGAGGCAGGCTCTCCTCACAGAATCCATTATCCAGGGATCTATTCGATCCGTCAAGTCGTAGAGGGCATCCCTCGATATCCTAATGGCAGATCTGAGGAAGAGGAGCGATATAACGATCCCCATTAAAGGATCGAGCAGCTTCAACCCCATCCTGACGAATAGCAGGCCCAGTATGACCACGAGGGATGTTATCATGTCGCTGGAGAAGTGGAGGGAATCAGCCTCCAGCGCGCGACTTCCCGTGGCCTTGGAGGCCCTGCTGAGGGCCCTAGATCTCTCGAAGTCTACCAGTATCGATATCAGCATCACGGATATCGGGAGGATCCCAACATCTATCTCCGGAGGGTTGATCATCCTCCTGAGGGCCTCGAAGATGACCCAAGCCATCGTAATGATCAGGAAGACCGCTCCCATGAGCCCGCCCAAGCTGTCTATCTTCCTGTGACCGTAGGGATGGGTGACGTCAGGCGGTCTCATCGAGAGCCTAACCGTCAGGAAGGTGACCAGGGTCGTCAGGCTGTCCAGGGCCGAGTGGAGGAACTCAGCTATTACGCTCAGGCTGCCGCTCAGGATCCCAGCGTATAGCTTCATCAAGGTCAGCGAGATGGATGCGAGCAGCGATTTTAGGGTCAGGCTGCTTACCTCACCGCCCATCCCGGGTTAGGGAGGCGGGAGGATTTAAGGTTAGTCCCGGGCAGCTCAGCTCCTGATCTGGAGTATCACCCCGGATAGGAGCATGGCGACCCCTGAGCCCGCGAAGAGGAGCTGCATCAGGGAGAGGGTGCTGGCCGCGTAGGAGGGATTTAGCTTGAGGAGGATCCCCCTCATCACCTCGGCTGATGCCGGGGTCAGCGTGAGGAGGAGCGAGACCGCCAGGAACGCGGCGCCGGGGAGGGCCAGTGAGAGGAGCCAGGATGGTCCTCCCTCGGCCGGGGCCCGCGGGATCCCCTGCCCTAGGGCCCTCAGGATGGGAGGGACCAGGAGTATGACGAAAGGGTACTCCGTTATGAAGAACCAGAGGGTCAGGGAGGTCCCGAGGAGGAGGAGCTCGTAGGCGGTCAGGCCGGGTGGGAGCATCCCCAGGAGGCTTATGACGACTGTGTAGAGATAAGCCACGGTGGCGCAGCCCAGGGCCAGGGATAGCTGGGACGCCAGGGAGAACCTCGTCCAGGTGAACTCCCTCCTCAGCATCCTCCCGAGGAGGTAGAAGCCCAGGAAGTTCCCAGGCGCTGCTGCGAGGAGGCTTGGCAGGTAGAGGCCCCCGTGCTTCACCGAGTCCGCTATCAGCGTACCGATCGCTGCTCCCATCCCCCCGACCTCTGGACCGTAGATGAGGGAGAACAGGGCGGGAAGCACGACGGCCGGCCTGAACTGTCCCCTGCCGAAGGGGGAAACTATGTATGATGTGGCGAATGAGCCTATAGCATAGAGGGCCGCGCAAAGCCCGGTGGCCGAGACCCTCCTGGCTAAGCTCATGCGGATCCATCCAATCGTGAGGGGGTACTTTAAAAGCGTATGTAAGTATGGGAAGTATTTTATAATAGTATGTAGATAGATACGAAGGGTTTCAATGAGGGACCTGGGCTCTAGGTCGCTCCTGGTAATAGGGGGAAGCTCCTACGCCCTGACCCTGCCGAAGGAGTGGGTGAGGGAGAGGGGGATATCGGCCGGATCCAGGGTCAGGCTGTTCGAGGGCTCCTCCGGGGAGCTGATAATCTCCCCTGTCGGGGAGGCTGGCTCCAGGGTCAGGGTTGAGCTGAGGGGGAGACTGAGGGAGGGGGCCTGGGAGATAGTGGCGGCCTACCTGGATGGCTACGATGAGGTGGAGATCCTCAGGGAGAGGCTGACGAGGGAGGACGTTGGGATCCTCAGGAGGACCGCTTCCAAGCTCATGGGGATGGAGATACTCGAGGAGGGCCCCGGGAGGATTCTGATGAGGTGCCTGATGGACTACTCCTCGGCCCACCCCGCGGACCTTCTCCTCAGGATGAAGGGCATTGTCACGGGCATGCTCTCGGACCTCGGGAGGGCCTGCCTGGAGGGGGATGAGGAAACCCTCTCCCTGGTCGTTGAGAGGGATGATGACGTTGACAGGCTCTACTTCGCCCTGGTCAGGCAGGTCAGGAAGGCCATGAGGAGCCCGGAGATAATGGGGAGGCTCGAGCTGGAGCCGATAGACCTTCTGGACATGAGGATAGCGGCCATGATACTCGAGCTGATAGCCGATAGCGTGGTGGAGCTCGCCCAATGCGGCCTCAGCTGCGAGAAGATCTCCGGGACGCTTGAGGAGGCATCGAACCTCCTTTCCTCGGCTTTCAGATCGCTGGAGCTGAGGGACTTCAGGGCGGCCCTGGAGGTGAGGGAGAGGGTCGAGAGAAGCCTGAGCGAGCTGGCTGAGAGGCTCAAGGGTGAGATGACGCTGCTGCCCCTCGCGAACCTCCTCGTCAGGATAGGGGACCTCTGCGACCTGGTGGGGCCAAGGTTCTAGTTTTTTATTTCCGGCCCCAGCTGCCGCGGGTGATGGCGTGGAGCGCTGCTTGGAACTCCTCCTCACGAGGAGGAGCGTGAGGAGGTTCGACAGCAGGGAGGTGGATGATGAGACCCTGGAGAGAATTCTGGACGTCGCAAGGTACGCTCCAAGTGCCAGGAACTCCCAGCCATGGGAGTTCGTCGCGGTCAGGGATAGAGGAATCAGGGAGGAGCTAGGTAGGATTCACAGGTACGCTCATCCGGTACTGAACGCCCCTCTTGCCTTGGTCGTGCTCTGCGATCCAAGGGCTTCTCCGGACTCCTACCTAGTTGACTGCGCAAACGCGACTTTATACGTGATGCTGGCTGCCCACGCGCTGGGGATCGGC
>MAIU01000113.1 GCA_003344655.1 Candidatus Korarchaeota archaeon NZ13-K | reverse complement strand
GGCTCTCCACCTTCCCTCTGGTCCATCCGCCACTATCTCCCTGATGAACCTCAGCTTGGCCTCCTTGCCCCCCTTCCCCCTGAATTCAGCGCTGAGATTCATCCCCTGAGCTCCCTCCCGGACTTTCTCCCTCTCCCTGATGCTCAGGACCAGTCTAATCAAACCGTTGGCCTCTCCATCGGGATCTGAGGGAGATCCATCCCTCAGGAAGATTTCCTGGATCCTCCCCATGGTCCTCATCCTCGGGCCCGTGCCCCCGGCCCTGGGCGATACCGAGATCTCCTTATCCTCCGGGATCTCAGCCCTCAGAATCGTGAGAAAACCTTCTTGAGATCTCATTGTCAATATTATCCCTTCATCGCTCTCCTCAGCGGTCAGGCAGGTGCCATTGGCCTCCAACCTCACCCCAGCCACCTCGAGGGAGGGGGCGCAAACATTCAGCTCGACGGCGGAGTTACCGCACTCCAGCATGACGGCTTCCTGATCGGGTGGCACCTCCAAGCTGAAGCTCCCGTTCCTGACCTCAGCCTCCCCGGTGAGGTTGGAGGGAAGGAACCTGTAGGAGACGCTCTTTGGCTCCACGAAGAAGTAGCTCACCCTTCCCTTCAAGATGCTCCCTTCAATGCTCGCCTCAATTGAGTAGCTGTCCACGCTGAATCTCCAGGGGGGGCCATCGCTCTCAATCGAGTAGGTCCCGAGCTCCACCTCCCTGGCCAGCGGATAGCTCAAGGTCCCGACTCCGGAGACGCTGCCCTCCAAGAGGACCCTGCCGCTCGGGGACCTGAGCCTGAACCACCCAGATGCGCATATGCTCACGTTCTCACCAGGGAAGTAGAGTCCCTCATCCGTGGAAGCCCCTGGTATCGTTGCCTCGAACCTCAGCCCCCTCTCATCCCTCAGGATGAGCCTCGCTGGCCCGCTCACCCCGGCCAAAAGGCTGCCGTTGATCTGGAAGCTCCCGTTCCAGAAGCAGGAGTCCAGCTCCAGCGTCCCCCTGACGGGCTCGCCGGTCAGGGCATCCCTCACGCTCAGGTTGAGGAGCCCATCTCTCATGGAGTGATTGAGGATGAAGTAGGTGACCTTGAAGCTCCTCGAGAAGGTCAGGTTCCCCAGCGAGACCAGGACATCGTATCTTCCCAGGGCCACAGCATGCCTCAGTTCGAGGGAAGCCCTCCAGTGGGTCGAGTTGAGCCTCAGGGCCTCCAGCCTCTCGCTCACATTGAGGGGCGATATCACCCTGAGCTCGGGCCTCCCCTCGGACCTTATCATGATGCTCACCTCATCGGAGGGCGTGTAGTACTCCCCGACCAGTATCTCGGGGACCTCGAACTCGATCGAGGCGGTTAGCCCGGAGTAGTTGGCCTCAACGATGTGGGAGCCCGGGGACGGGCTGAACGGCCCATCGTAGGCCAAGCCATCGACCCTTATGGAGGCCCCGACGGGGGAGTTGAGGAGCCTGGAGCGCACCACCACCTCCACCAGGTTCGGCGAGGGGGATCTCACATCTATGGAGAGCTCGTCCAGGGTGAAGGACGCCTTAGTTATATCATCACCGCAGGAGTTCACCAAATCGTAGATGCCAAGTGGGAGGCCTGATGTGTCGATTTCAAGCTCCAGATAATCCCTGTAACCAGAGAACAGCACTCTTTTGATGTTTGGACCGAGTAGCGTGACGTTGCAGGCCCCGAACACCCTGGCGATCAGGGGATCGCCCGGCGAGAGCAGATCCCTGTCCAGCTCCACCCTGTGAGCTCCCTGGGCGGAGGCCTCGATCGTGAGCATGAATAGCATGATGAGAGCTGCCGTGAGGCTGGCTCTCAATCAGCTCCTCCTCACTCCCAGCGCCAGGAGGAAGGCTAGGGCTAGGATCACGATGCCCCAGAAGACCGGGTACCAGCTGAACGGGAGCATGGGCAGCGGTATCCTGGACACCTCTCCCCTCAACCTCAGGCCCCCGGAGCCGAGGGAGCCGCTCCTCTCAAGGTAGACCAGGTGGAGGCCCTCTCCCGGCGCGACATCTATGCTGGCCCCCTCGACGGGATATGAGAAGGGACCGAGCGTGGCGTCGAACTCATCGAAGAGGATTCCCCTGCTCAGGAAGTCCGATACCTTCACCTCCAGCCTGACCCTCACGCTCCCCCCTGGCCTTATCACCTCCCATATGGAATAGCGGGCGTACTTCTCCCCGTGGATGGCCTCAGCACTCTTCCCCATGACCTCCGCCCGAGCATCAACTATCCTACCGCTGCTCACGTTGAAGTAGCCATATCCCGGGACAACGGGAACGCTTGCCCTGTTCTCAAGAGTGAACTCATACGTTATGGTGGCCGAGCCGTCGCCGTTCAGCATTATCCTCAACCTGACATCCCTGTATATCAGGACCTCCTGGGCCGAGGGTGCGAGGAGCGGTAGCAGTAAAAATATGAGAAGGGGTGCCCTCCAAGTCACGCTAGCCATGCCTCCTCCTCGAGAGGATCGCGGCCACCAATAATATTAAGGATGCTGCCGCCATGAGGGGCTCAATTGTGAAGGCTCCGAAGCTGATGGAGGTGTTCGGGAACCTCACGGCTATAGCATCGAGCGTGTTCCTCGGATCCACTCCTATTATGAAGAGATCGGTCGCGTTGTAGACGCCGGTCCCGCAGACCCTGTACTTGACGAATATAGGGTTGTAGACATCCATATTAAGGTTCCCGTAGCTTCCCTTGGCGGACACGACGACCCATCCGCCCCCGCCAGTCAGGTTGTCATCCACATAGGCCACTAGGAAGCTCGTGGTCCCTATTGTGAACTCGCTCCCCTCACTGTAATCATTTCTGTCGACTTTTATCGTGCTAGAGTCGACCGGGTAAACGTTCAGCGTCTGGGTGCTTTTATCCGAGAGTCTCACGGTCACCTGCTTCGCTTTGTCGCTTCCAGTCCCCTCGAAGTATTGAACGAAACCGTACTGTGGCGCCGGAACAGGGTAGACCTTCCAGACGTAGCCCTTAGCGTAGCCCGTGGGGCTCGTTATGGAGCTGTAATCCGGCGGGCTGCTCGCATCGGCATCAAGCGCCAGCATGCTGAGGGGCCTCAGCACCATGCCTCCCTCCGTGGCGGCCGGATCAGGATTGAAGCCGGAGGGGACCACATCGTAGAACTCGACGTAGGGGG
>MAIU01000112.1 GCA_003344655.1 Candidatus Korarchaeota archaeon NZ13-K | reverse complement strand
CGGATACATAGACAGGGACGGGATAGACAGGGCGAAGATATTGCTCGAGGTCGAGAGGCCCCTCCCGACCGTCAATGACCTCGTGGACTTCTGGAGGCTGGGCAAGGTCAAGGACGACGACCTCAAGAAATACATCAGGTGGAGGGGATATCGTGAGGAGTTCGTCGAGGCATACTACGCATCCAGGCTGAGGATGCCCAGCGTCTCCGAGATGATCACCGCCGTGGTCAAGGAGGCCCTCGACCCGCTGGCGTTCAAGGAGTTGCTCAGGAGGCAGGGGCTGATAGAGCTGGACAAATACCAGCAGGAGCTTGGCCTTCCCGGCATAGCGGCCACGGGGCTGGCCACGGTCGAGGAGACCCTGGGCAAGCCGAGGGGCCCGGTGACCTGGGCGGACATCCTCTGGGAGGCCCATTGGAGGCTTCCGCCCCTAGAGAGGGTGGTCGAGTTCGCCAACAGGGCCTCCGTCGGCATGATCCACGTGGCCGGGAAGCAGGTGACGCTGAAGGAGGAGGAGGCGGCCAAGGCCGTCCTCCTATACTCCAGGCTCCACGACTTCAAGCCCGTCCCGAGGGCCCACACCGTCCTGGTCGGCGGCAGGGCCGAGGAGATACGGATGCCGGTCTCCGACGCAGAGATGATGGAGGCCACCAGGTTCAGGATACTCACCAGGATAGAGTCGAGGTTCGTCAGGAGGTGGGGCCTGATATCCGAGGAGGACTTCAAGAGGCTGCTGGTCGCCCAGGGGGTCTCGCCATACGTCAAGATCAGGACCGTGGACGGCCAGGAAATCAGCATGGTGGACGCCCTCATGAAGGCCGAGTTCCTCCAGGATCTCCTCGAGGAGAGGACGCACCTGAGGAACTCCATCCTTGCCGCATTCCAGAGGGGGTATAACGTCAAGATCTCCGTCCTCGACCCGTTCTCCGGGAAGGAGGTGGCCCTGGAGACCCTGAAGATCGAGGAGGCGCTGAAGGCGATAAGGTTCAGGTCGGAGGAGGCGGGCTGGCTCGCCCAGTCCGCAAGGATAAGGAGGGTCGTCGAGCTGAGGAATGACGCAGTAAGGGGCGCCGTGGAGGACTTCCTGGCCGGGGCCGCATCGGTCGGGGAGCTTGAGGACGCACTAAAGGCCCTGATAGACGACGAGGAGGTGCGGAGATCCGTCGTCGAGTATGCCATCAAGAGGAGGGCCCTGGCGAGATACAGGAGGATGGCCAACAGGCTCGACAGGGCGCTGATATCGGAGGCCAGCACGATGCTGAGGCTATACGAGCAGGGGTTCGCACCCAGGAGCGAGGCCGAGGCCAAGTTGCAGAGCCTCGTGGACAAGGGGCTCATGCTCCCGGAGGAGAAGGACGCCCTGCTCTCGATATCCGACGAGAGGAGGAAGCGTGAGCTGAGGGAGCTGGCCGTCAGGGCCCTCGCAAAGAAGCTGAGCAGGGGCGAGATATCCGTTAAGGACTTCATCGCCTCCGCCGAGAAGATAGGGGTGGACAAGGAGTTCGTCGAGGGCCTTCTCGAGAACTACGCAACCATGCACACGCTCACGGTCGGGCAGCTCGTCAGCTATGCCGATGAGGTTCCCATACCGAGCGACCTGCTGGAGAGGAAGCTCGACGCCCTCAGGGTTCCCGATGACGAGAGGGCGATAATCAGGGAGGTGGTCAGGAGGAGGCCCATAAGGGACGACATATCCAGCCTGGTCTACTGGATGACGAGCCTGGCATCCTCCCTCGACATACTGCCGGAGGACGTCTCGATGCTCAAGGAGGTCGGCCTGACGGACAACGAGCTGAAGATACGGAGGAAGATAGTGGAGATGCTGAACAGGAAGGCGGTCAGGGCGAGGATAAGGGCCGCCCTGGAGACCTTGCTCAGGGAGCAGTATCAGGCCCAGGCCAAGGGGAGAGACCCCGGGCTCATAACCCTGGATCAGTTCGTCAAGGCCATGAAAGCCCTAAAATACCCCGAAGAATACGTAATCGCCAGGGCGCAGGAGATAGTGGCCTCGGCGGCCAATGTGAAGCTGAAGGACTTCGAGGATCTCAAGGCCAAGATAGTCTCCGGGAGGTGGGCGGCCTGAGCCAGGCGTCCTTCGCAGAGCTGATATGCGAGGCCCTCTTCAGGCTGATAGTTACGCAGGAGATGATCGAGATGTGGGCCGAGGCATACGGCCTCTCCATGGAGGAGGCGATCTCGGCGGTCAATATGTTCTACGAGGCGATCCACGGCATCACCTCCCCGGACGAGGAGGAGGAGAGGGTGGTGGAGCACGTGGAGGAGGAGTGCGAGGATGACGACTCAGGCAAGGAGTAGCAGGCTATACGCAATACTGTATCCCGAGTGCCTCACGGACGGAGGGGGTCCCCTCTCAATCGCCGACGTGGCCGAGCTGTCGAGGGCGAACACGGTGGGCCTCATAGCGATGCCCGGCACGAGCATCCCCAAGCCCTTCTCCTCGATAGTCGATTTCGCCGTGGAGGTGGGGGATCTGTCGCACCCCCTGTCGCTGATCGAAATCCTATCCAGGATAGCCGAGAGCTTCACGGCGGATCAATACATACTGGTGACCAAGGGCTTCAGATACGTCTCCGCAGCCCAGATAGCAAAATGGAAGCACGCATTCGCCCACCAGGTCTTGGCCATGATCAGGATGGGGGCGATGGCCTAGGGGGATGGGCATGGGCACGTGGCAGAGCATACCGAAGGTTGGCCCCGGCGACACGATCAGGAGCCAATACCACAACATGATAGTGGACAACCTCGAGTGGCTGAAGGCGAGGGTTCCATCCCCCTTCGCCATCGGCTCCGGCTATCCCGGGCTCGACCTGGCCGCCGGATCGAGATACCTGCTGATGCCCTTCTGCCCGGAGGCCTCCACGGGAGACCCCTCGCAACCGATAGGCCCTCCCTTGCCGTTCAGGGCGAGGCTCTCCAACCTCGGGATATCGGCCTCCCGGAACGATCTAGACAAGGACAGCACGGCCACCCTATACGTGGAGGGGCAACCCACGGCCCTCTCGGTCACGGTTCCGGCCACGTCCGCTGGGGTCTTCTGGGACTCGCTCCACGAGGCCGTGGCGGAGGCGGGGGCCAGGGTCTATCTCGTCCTCGACCTAACGCAGGCGTCCACGGGGTCGCTTAGGCTCGGCGGATGGGC
>MAIU01000111.1 GCA_003344655.1 Candidatus Korarchaeota archaeon NZ13-K | reverse complement strand
CTCCGGTAGGATGAAGGAGATAGCTGTGGAGGAGATGAAGCATGCAGAGGCAATAGCGGAGAGGCTCTGGTACCTGGGAGGTACTCCCACGACAGTTCCCGATCCGATAAAGGTTGGTAGCAACCTGAGGGAGATGATTGAGCAGGACGTGAGGGATGAGGAGGAGCACCACGACTTCTTCAAGACAGTCCTCGAGGGCCTGTAATCGCACCACCCCGCGGGCCCATTCGGTGAAATATTTTTAGGTTAGTGGGGAAGGTCCCGCGCATGGAAGGAGGGAACATAAGGAGGCTGAGGCTGGACGAGAGGGACAGGCAGATAATAGAGATGATAGTAAGGGATGGAAGGGTCTCCTTCAGGAGGATAGCTGAGAGCCTTGGGATAAGCGATGTGGCCGTCAGGAAGAGGGTGAGGAGGCTCGAGAGGCTTGGAGTTATAAGGGGCTTCACGGTGAAGCTGGATCCCGCGACGCTAGGTTACTCCATAGTTTCCATCACGGGCGTGGACGTGGAGCCGGGGGAGATAGTCAGGGTCGCGAGGGAGCTGGCTGAGAGGAGCTATGCGAGGTCCGTCTCCATAACAGCGGGTGACCATGCCATAATAGTTGAGCTCTGGGCCAGGAACGAGGAGGAGATGGAGAGGATATTGAGGGAGATAAGGGAGATGAGGGGCGTCACGAGGGTCTGCCCCGCCATGATAACCCAGAGGATAAAGGAGAACTGCTTCTAGCCTTCACTCCACCTCAACCTTTATGAACTGCCTGAGGGCCTCTAGCTCGATGTAATCCTCCATCCTCAGCCCGAGGCTCCTGAAGTGGGCCTCGGCCAGCCTGGCCACGCTCATCCCCTTCGGGGTGAGCCTGTAGGAGATCCCCCTCCTGCTCTCCGGATCCCTCTCCTTCTGGAGGAGACCATCCGCCACCAGGTACTTCCTGACGTGGTAATCAAGGCTCACAGCCTTGGATCTCAGGTCCCCTCCCTTCTCCCTGAGCCTCACGTACCTGGCCAGGTTGTGGGGGGTCACCCTCTCCCCCACCTCCTCCAGGATCATGGCCACGTAGAGTATGGAGAGCGACACCTCGTTCAGCTTCCAGGTCGGGTAGGTTATGAGCTCCCTGTAGCCATCATCGGTCAGCTCTATCGCCCTGGCATCCAGGTAGAGGGCGAGGTGGAAGAGGTCTATCCTGTGCGGGCCCGCGCAGACTATGAGTGCCCTCATGCCCCGATCCCCCTCGTAAGCCCTCATGAGATCCGGTAGCTCTGAGAAGTGCGATATCATCCCTATCTGATCCACCCTCCCCAGTATGACCTCGGTCACCCTCTCCTCACCGTTTATAGCCACCAGCCTCCCCCTGAACTCCTCCAGCCCCTCGCCCGAGGATCCGTCATTGAGGAATATCGCCGAAACTATCATCCTGATTTCTCTTGAGATTATCTGAGAAAGGAGGGAGAAGTTTGCGGAGGTGGGAGCTATCAGAATGTACCAAGAGTCGGAAAGGTCTATAATTTTTTTGTATTCAGCTCTAAGGACGCTTTCCATTCCCTTAAGGGTTTGCCTAGCCCCCACCTCCCTCGAGGACATCGATCAAAATACATTTTGATCAGCTTATAATCTTTTTGTCATTTCATCCCCCATTTGATCCCCAATCACCCTTTTTCGGTTCTTAATAAATTTTTGTGATCAAAATCGGTAATTACCCGACTTGAACATCACATCAGAATGCTTTATTAGGAGAATATTTCAAAACTATCGGGAAGCTCATGAAAAAGAGGGATGAGTGGTTCAGCGAGGTCGACGTGGCGCGGCTCTCCCCCAGCATCAGGCCCTACAGTGAATACAATGAAGTCCTCGGGGACATATCAAAAGGTATATTCTCAAATATAATGGGGTTGGTGAACAAAGCTGAAGCCATAGTCCCGAGGCTGAGGGAGGTTCTACCTATAATGAGGCTCGGGGCGGAAGCAGCGAGCCCGAACGTGGCGGCCGTTGACTCGGGCTCGGGTGGCAAGGACCTCCTCGTGGGCTATCAGCCGATAAGCCTCGCCGTCGGGGCCGTCTTCATAGGGGGCCTGAGGATGTCAGATCCCCTGCTCGCCACCCTGAGACCCCCCTCATCCTGCCCGGACGACGAGGAGGGGGTCAAGCTCTCATCCCTGATCGGCTACTACCTGATGTACAACCTGGCCTCAATCCTGCTGAGCAAGAGCGATCTCGTGCTCATAGATGGTCCTCTCTACCTGCCGAGAAGCTACTACGCCCCCAGGGGGAGGAGCTACTCACCTAGCTACCTGGAGGTTTATGAGGCGGCGCTGCGCTCCCTCTCCAACCTCCTGAGGGAGGCCAAGCTTGCGGGAAAGCACGTCGTAGGCGTGGTCAAGAGGGTGAGGAGTCACTACATCTCGACATGGCTCGGTATGGATAGCGTCCCGGATTCCCTCCTCTCCTCCCTCCTGCTCAGTGAGGGGGAGGCCCTCGGCCCCATACCCGCGGACGGGAGCTGGGAGGAGGTCGCCGGCTTCCTGGGCGATGCCAGGGGGCTCAGGCTCTGGGTCACCTTCTTGAGGAGGGGGAAGTCCCCCGTCAGGCTGGACCTCCCGGAGTTCTCGCTCGATGAGGCCAGGATCATAGTCTCGCAGATATACTCCCTCTCTGAGCCAAGCACGGGCCTGCCCCTGCCCATAATAGCGGTCGACAGGCTCTCCAAGCTGACCAACAGGCAGACCTCCCTGATCTACAGGATGGTCCTGAGCGAGGCCAGGGCCAGGGGGCTCAGCCCTGAGAGGCTCCCGCTCTTCTCGCTGCAGAGGGGTGAGATCGATTGAGGGAAGTGGTCGGTCACGTGATCTCCCGATCAACGCCCAGAAGGGTGCTCTTCGTGGCCCTCAAGGGCGCGAAGCTGTCCATGGGAGACTTCTACGTGATCGATCACCCATGGGAGGGCCTCCCCGTATTCCTAAGGGTCAGGGAGATACAGACGATAAACGAGGAGGTTGAGCTCGGGAAGGCCGGGCTCATAGCGAGCAGCTCCGGCCTCATCTCAAACTACAGCAGCGAGCTGGAGTACCTGATAGCTGATTGTGAGGTCATAGGCTACAGGGACCCTGCTTCCGGGAGGATAAGGCCCCTAGAGGCCCCTCCACCCACGCTCTCCAAGGTCATGAGGCCCGAGGCCAGCGAGCTTTCCAGCTTCCTGGCCCCCCCATTCTCCCAGGGGCTCCCGCTGAGGGTGGGGA
>MAIU01000110.1 GCA_003344655.1 Candidatus Korarchaeota archaeon NZ13-K | reverse complement strand
AGCCTCACCTGCTCCTCCCTCAGCCCCTTTATCTCCTCCCACAGCCTCGCGGTCTCCCTGTTGAAGTCCTCCCTCAGTCCCTCTATAGCCTTCCAGGTTCTGGTATGTTCCTCCAGCAATAACAGGATCCTATCGTTAACCTTCATCATCTGAGCCGAGAGGGAGAGATCAGGATACACCTCCATCATCTTCTCCAGGAGTCTGCGGATCTTCTCGGGGCTCTCCTCAATCTCCCTCATCAGCTCCTCTAGGACGGACATTTCGAGCATCAACGGAGTCTTCGGAATAAAAAGATTACCCTGCAACCCATCGAATCGGATCCCCCTCATCCTACCCCAGCATAGTGCTCTTCCAAGATCCGATTCGAGACATGGAGGCTTCGTGATGGATAATGCTGAACATCGAGTCATTCTGATAGATCATAGCCTCAGGTGAGGGCCGGTGCGGCATGATCTGGCGGCATTGTCGAACCAGGAGCATTCCCGGATTCCGGCCGATGGAGATGGGGGTGCCCATCCTCGTTGGCTCACCCGACCCAGAGCCTGGGAGGATAGCTATCTCCCATCTCCCATACCACGGCCCCGTTGTAGTAGAGCCTCATGAAGTAACCTCTCATAAGACCCCCGCCCTCCGCCGTGAACTCGACGCTCAACACGGTCTCCTCACCATCCCTCAGGCTCACGCGGAACGCCCTCCTGGTGGCCACGGTGTCCGGGAGGAAAGAGATGTCCCTCCTTATCTCGAGCACGAGCTCCCCCTCCAAGCTTCCCCTGGCCCTTATTAGGACGGCCGCGTTAACGATGGCACCGGGCCTGACCGAGAAAACCTCAGAGTTCCCGACGAACCAGCCGTACCTCTCAACGATCACTCCCTCTTCTGCCCTCAAGTGCCCAGTCTGGGCGAGGGAAGGAATGCTGAATGAGAATCTGTAGATCCCATCCCTGCGGAAGGGCATCCTGACCTCAAAACCCGGGATCTCAACTCCTAGCACCTTTATGGGGATCCTGGCGCTCCCATTCACCTCGTACCTGAAGTCAAGGTTATTATCTCCCCTCTGCATCGCCGAGATGAGAGCGTCCAGAACAACGGATATCGCCTCCTCTGGGTTGATCGAGACCGGAAGGACCAGCTTGCTCCTCCCCGGAGGGACACGGACGTCCTCAAGCGAGCCAGATGCCACTGGCCTGCCGTTGAGGCGGATCTCGTATGCGAGATCGCGCACCCTCAGCTCGTGGCTGGTCGGGTTGCTGAGCGCCATGGAGAGCCTCATGTTCACCGCCCTGACGTAGGGCTCCACGGGAGGGATGCCCAACCTCAGCCTCCACCCCAGGTCGATGTCAAGGCTCTCGAGCTGGACGGACTCAACCTTGAGGCTCCTGGCCGCACCGACCGCCCCCATGAGGTCGAACAGGATGAGTCCCGCAAGGGCCACTGGGATCAGAAGGGCAGCGATGAAGATGCGAGGAGCCCTCATGATACCCCTGATGACCTCCTCTGATAGATTATTAAACACGATTCTCCATTTTTACGGATTATCGGGTCTCCGTGAAAGGATTGGTGATCACCTCGGCATCAGGAATCCTGAATATATCACAGGTCCCAGTCGGCTCGAGACCTATCATGGCCCTGATGAAGGTGAGCATTGAGCTCTATCGGGACCTCCCTGGTGGAAGGGGCGCGGAGCGATCGAGCATCCCCTCAAGAACACCCTCCTACCTGAGATCTCCGTGAGAACCTCGAGGACCTCCTGGAGTAACTCCCCATCAGGGTCGCAGTTGAGCCGGCACCAATCCTCATCCCTCGGATCGGTCAGGGGAGGACCCAGCAGGGGATGCACAACGATCTCATAATCACAATCTATCCTCGAGAGGGCCTCCCCCGCGTACCTCCTCAGCTCATCTACGCTCAAGGATCGAGCGACCGGAACCCTCACCTCCAGCCTTTCCACCGACCTCGAGGCCATTCTCAATCCGAGCAGAAAGTCCTCCCATCTTCCCCAAGCCTCGCTCTCTGGGAGGCCGTACAGCTCATGAGGGGGGATCTTCAGATCGGTGGCCAGGTGATTCACCTCCACCCTGCTCAGCAGGTCTTGGAGCCGAGAGGGAAGTGTGAGGTTCGTGTTCAGGCTAACCCTCACACCTTGGGATGCCACCTCCCTCAGCAGGTCGGAGAGGGGCCTCCACTGCAGGAGGGGCTCGCCACCCGTGACATGGAAGTAGTCTATCAGCCCTGAGGATGGGAGGAGGTCCTCCATGAGCTCATTCAGATCCAGGACCCGGCACTTGAGTGGATCCAGAGAGGCTAGGGAATGATTATGGCAGAACGGACACCTGAGGTTGCAGCCGCAGAGCCAGAGGGTGAAGGTGACTGCCCCCCTGACGTCCACAGTGCTCAAGGGCCTCCATCCTGATCCCATCAGCTCTCCCATGGATCATCCCAGCCCCTGTAGTGGAACCTCCTGCTGAACTCCTTCCTCCTGGAAGGATTCCAGTTCCTCAGGGGTCTGTAGTAACCCACTATCCTGCTCCAAACGTCAACGTTCCTGCTCCCGCAGCCGGGGCATGTCGTGTGCAGCCCTACGCTGGACTTCCCGCAATCCCTGCAAACGGTCAAAGCTGGTGTGTAGCTCCAGTAGATCAGGTCAGTCTGGACGAGCCTCCAGGTGAGCTTCGCCAGGGCCTCCGGATCTGCCTCCTCCCCCAGGAATATGTGCATCATCACGCCGCCCGTGAAGCTCCTCTGAACCATCGCCTCCACCTCTACCCTCTGCGGGAGGCTCAGCTCCCCGTAGTAAGGCGCTATGCTGCTGCTGTAGATAGGATTCTCAGGATCCGGCAGATATCTCAAGAGCTCAGGGTATCTCTTCGCGTCTTTCATCGCCAGCTTAGCAGCAGCTGATTCTCCTGGCACCTCCTCAACGTTCCATGGTGTTCCGGTCTCCTTCATCCAGCTTCTAGCGGTGGAGGCGATGTGATCAACCACGGACCTCATCCATCTCGCCGCCTCCAAGAAATCGGACCTGGATCCCTCGAACCAGAGGTCCGGATCCCCCATCATTATTGCCGCTGCCTCTGGGAGCCCTATCACACCTATCGTGTTGAAGTGGGTTGAGGGAAACTCCTCCAGGTACTCCCCTATCATGCGATAGACCTCCGGGTACCTGCTCATGAGGTGAACGTAGCGATTCCTGAGCCACTCTCCAGCAATCCTGGCAAGCCCAAGGAAGCTCTCTAGTC
>MAIU01000109.1 GCA_003344655.1 Candidatus Korarchaeota archaeon NZ13-K | reverse complement strand
GATCAGGATCTCGAAGCTAGACGTGGAGGTGGTGATCCCCTCCCTTGGGGAGCCCATGAGCCTGACTATCTGAAGTGCTCCCACCCGCCCCTGGGGACCTCGATGATCCCTTCCTCGGTCCTCAGGTAAATCCCCTCACCCTCGATCACCCTCCCTATCCTCAGGGGACTCAGGCCAAGAGACTCCAAACTCTCCATGACATCCCTCACTCGCTCCTCCCTCAACGTGAAGACGATCTCATACTCATCACCCCCATGGAAAGCCGCCTCTATGGGGTTCATTCCCCTGTCGCTCAGGTAGCGCCTCACCCTCTCATCCAACGGGATCTCCTCAACAAGGAACCCGTGGCCACTTGCCCTAGAGAGCTCCTTCAGGGACCAGTACAGGCCGTCGCTGCTATCAACGGTCGATGTGGCGTAACGGGATATGACTATCCCCTCCTCCACCCTGGCCTCGGGTTCGTACACAGCCCTCAGGGCATCCTCCCTCAGCGGATCAGGCAGCTCCAGGCCCTCCAGGAGGTGCTTGAAACCCAGCCAGGTCAATCCGAAGGCACCGGTCGTCATCACAACTTCTCCGGGCCTGGCCCCTCCCCTTCCCACAAGCCTTCCCTCAGCTCTACCGAATGCGAAACCAGATATGATGAGCTCCTTAGCCTCCCCGAGATCCCCTCCAACCAAGTAGGTCCCGTACTTTCTCATCGCCTCCTCAAATCCCCTGAAGATGGATGAGAATTCCTCATCACTCAGGTCCCTGGGAAGGCCCAGCGAGGCCATGAAGATCAGGGGTCTCCCCCCCTTCGAGGCTATGTCCGAGAAGTTGGCGGTGACGCATTTCTTGGCGAGCTGACTCAGGCTCATGCCCGGGAGCAGGTCCGTGGAAGATGAAACCATATCCATCTTGAATATGTAAACACCTCGATCCAGCTCCCTAGCTGAGGCATCGTCCCTACCGAGTCTCAGCAGCTCCCTGGGATCCTCCATGACGATCCTCATTATCTCGTCCACTAGCTCCCTCTCGGCCCTCACACAGGACCTGGAGGCTTAACGTTAAATCCGTTACCAAGCGAAGCTGGGGGTGCGCGTTATGGTCAGGAGAGTAGTGATCATGGGTGCGGCCGGTCGTGATTTTCACAACTTCAACGTCTTCTTTCGGAACAACGACCAGTACGAGGTGGTGGCCTTCACGGCGGCCCAGCTCCCAAACATAGCCGGCAGAATTTATCCGCCTGAGCTCGCGGGACCCCTCTATCCCAATGGAATCCCGATCTACCCTGAGGAGGAGCTCCCGAGGATAATAAGGGAGAAAGATGTGGATCTCGTCGTTTTCTCCTACAGCGATGTCTCTCACCAATACATAATGGAGAGGGCGGCATTGGCCCAGGCCTGCGGGGCCGACTTCATGCTGCTGGGACCGAAGAGCACGATGCTGAAATCAAACAAGCCAGTGATAGCAGTCACTGCTGTCAGAACAGGGGCGGGGAAGAGCCCGACGAGCAGGAGGGTCTCCAAGATACTCCGAGGCAAGGGGCTCAGGGTGGCCGTCGTGAGGCATCCCATGCCCTACGGGGACCTCAGGAAGCAGGTGGTCCAGAGGTTCGCATCGCTTGAGGACCTGGATAAGCAAAACGCGACCATAGAGGAGAGGGAAGACTACGAGCCCCACATAAGGCTGGGTAATGTTGTCTTCGCCGGGGTCGACTACGAGAGAATACTGAGGGAGGCGGAGAAGGAGAGCGATGTCATACTCTGGGATGGCGGGAACAACGACTTCCCGTTCTTCAAGCCTGATCTCATGATAACGGTCGTTGATCCGCTCAGAGCGGGTCATGAGCTGACATACTGGCCAGGGAGCGTCAACGTTAGGATGGCCGACGTCATCATAGTGAGCAAGGTGGACACCGCTTGCCACAGCGATGTGGAGAAGGTGATGAGCAACATCGAGAGAGTGAATCCCAGGGCCAAGGTGATAACAGCAGCAATCCCTTACACGGTCGATAGGCCCGAGCTCGTCGAGGGGAAGAGGGTGATAGTCGTCGAGGATGGTCCCACCGTGACCCACGGGGACATGGGTTTCGGGGCCGGTTATCTTATGGCAAGGAGGCTCAAGGCCGAGGTCATAGACCCGAGACCTTATGCCGTGGGCTCCATAAGGGAGACATATGAGAAGTATCCACACCTATCACAGGTTCTCCCGGCCGTGGGTTATGGGGAGACACAGATGAGGGAGCTAGAGGAGACGATAAACAGATCTCCCGCGGAGGCGGTGGTCCTAGGGACCCCAACGGACATAAGCCGGTACCTCAGGATAAACAAGCCGGCCGTCCACGTGTACTACGAGCTCCAGGAGATAGGGTCCCCGAACCTGGAGGAAGTCTTGGAGGAGTTCCTGAAGAGGGTCAGATCATGAGCGAGAGAAGGATCTGGCTCATGAGTTACAGGGAGTTCCGGGAGGCCATAGAGGATACGGATATGGTCATACTCCCCATGGGGGTGTGCGAGGCCCACGGCCCGCACCTACCCCTTGGCACGGACATCCTGATAGCTGAGTGGCTGTCCCTGAGGGTCGCGGAGAGGGTGAACGCCCTGGTGGCTCCTCCCATCCACTACGGGGTTGCCGTGGGGCTCT
Source organism: Candidatus Korarchaeota archaeon NZ13-K (assembly GCA_003344655.1). Lineage (NCBI taxonomy): Archaea > Thermoproteati > Thermoproteota > Candidatus Korarchaeota archaeon NZ13-K. The sequence goes on along the minus strand of MAIU01000109.1, from coordinate 625 downwards.
CAGGATACCTGGGCACGATAACCCTGAGCGACTCAACTCTGGAGTCCTTGGTCTATGAGGTCCTGTCCGAGCTGTTCAACAACGGTTTCGAGAGGCTGATAGTTATGAATGGGCATGGAGGATCTGGACAGGTTAACGGCGTCTTAAGGGCCATGGGAAGGGCCTGGTTGGAGTTGAGGATGAAGAGCGCCATGGTCACATGGTGGGATCTGGCGAAGGAGCTGACCGAGGAGATGTTCGGGGGGAGTGGGGGGCATGCCGGCGTCGACGAGGCGGCTTTGATACTAGTGATCAACAGGGACCTGATCAGAGGGGGGATAGAGGAGAGCGAGATATACACCCTAAGGAGCGGGATACAGGCGATACCACTCCCCGGATCGATGCTCGCCTACGATGAGAAGTTCAGGAGGGATCTGCCGAGTTACGAGGAGGCGGTCAGATTCGCGGAGAGGCTCATTGAGAGGATAGCGGACGAGGTGCGGAGGATAGCGGAGGGATGGGATAGGCAGGAGGTATAGAGCTCAGAGCAGACCATCCCTCCAATTTTTCACCCTAGCCACAATTCTCCTGAAGTCCTCAGCCCTGTGCATCTTCCTCTGAGCTGGGTAGATGAGCAGGTAGGGGG
>MAIU01000108.1 GCA_003344655.1 Candidatus Korarchaeota archaeon NZ13-K | reverse complement strand
CTACAACACTCCCAGGATGGCGATCGCCTACGCCAGGGGAGGGGTGGTCGAGGCACTCATATGAATCATGAACCCCATCAGCTTGCCGGCCTCACCCTGAGGAGCAGGAGCAGACCCACCGTGTTCACGACGCATCCCAGGACGAAGGGGACCCAGTAGCCGAGATACCAGGTGTAACCGGCCAGGAAGTTCCCCAGGGAGCTGAACAGGAATGTTATGGAGTCCAGAGATCCTATGGCGGTCGCCACTTCCCTCTCCGATATTCCGATCAGCAGGAGCCTCCTGGCGGGGAGATCCATGGCTCCCACGAACCCCTGGATCAGCATAAGAGCGTATATCAAGAACTCATTCCTGAGGAATGGATAGATCCACCAGACCGCGGATGAGGCTGCCAGGTGATATATCAGCATCTCCCTACCCCCTATCCTGTCAGTCACCCTCCCGAGGGGCACGGTAGCTACAAGGTTGCCGAGGCTCCACAGGGAGAGGGCCAGGCCTATCTCGGGCTCGCTCATCCCCTGATAGGACCTCGCTACTATCGGTATGAAGGTGAAGGACATGGTGAATCCTATGCCGTGGAGCGATAGGGAGACCGCTAGGTGGCTCAGGTACCTGTTCCTGATGAGTATGCCGGCTCCCCTGCTGAGATCCTCCAGGAGGCTCACCCTAGCCCCTCCGCTCCTCCCCCTGAACCAGATCCAGGTCAGGAAGGCGGAGATGAGGCTGAGGCATCCTCCCAGGGAGAAGAGGAGCGGATAGCCGCCCAGCCTCATCAAGGATCCGGAGAGCGCCTGCCCCGCCATCTGCCCGGCCGTGACGAAGAGGTAGTACCACCCGTAGGAGGTGGCCGTCCCCTCAGACACCTCAGAAACCAGGGCCAGCGCCGCGGGGCTGTAGATGGAGTAGCCCATCCAGGCGAGTATCAATAGGATCACAGCGAGTGACTGCGACTTGAGGAGGGATAGGAGCATGGTGGAAGCCGCTCCCAGCGAGAAACCGAGGATCATCGGATGATACCTTCCGATCCTGTCGGCCATGGCCCCTGAGAACATGGAGGACAGGCCGTAGGAGAGCCTGACAAGGGTCATCGCGATCCCTATCAGCAGCTCCGGCATCCCCAGGTCGCTGAGGTAGAGCACCGCCAGGGAGGTGGCAAGGTAGAAGCCCGAGTTGAAGATGAAAGCTATGGAGGAGAGCTTTAGGACCTCCCTCATCATCCTCACCGTCAGCCTGAGGCCAGGCCATCGAGGAACTCGCCGAGCCTCCTCATCCCCTCCTCGAAGACGTCCGGCCTGGCCCCGAAACCTATCCTGAAGTGTCTCTCAATCCCGAAGCACGAGCCGGGCACCAAAAACACCCCCCTCTCCCTCAGGAGCCTCAGGGCAAGCTCCTCGGATTCTATGTCGAGATGGTAAGCGGGGAAGGCCACGCTGCCGGCCCTCGGGGGGACCCAGCTCAGGTAGCTCCTGCTCTCCACAAGCTCCCTCAGGAGTCCGAGGTTCCTCCTTAGGATGTTCAAATTCCTCTCATATATCCTATCGACCCTCCTTATTGCTGCGGCAGCTATCCTCTCCACCAGCACGCTGTTGCTTATTGACATGTAGTCCCTGCGCAGCTTGAGCTCCTCCACGAGCCTCCGGTCCCTCGTGGCTATCCAACCGAGCCTCAGGCCTGTGAGGGAGAGGGACTTCGAGAAGGACCTCGTGACTATAGCCCTCTCGCTCAGATCGGCCGCCGAGGGCACGGAGGTGCTAGGATCCAGGAAGAGCCCGTGATAGGATTCATCACAGAGGAGGTAGGCATCAGAGCTCTCAACAATCTCCAAAATCCTCCTGAGCATTCCCTCATCTATGAGGCTGCCAGTCGGGTTGTGCGGGTTGTTCAGGACGACGAGCTTAGTCCTCTCATTAAGCATCCCCTCGAGCTCGCTCAGGTCGGGGAGCCAGAAAGATTCCTCCCTCAGCATCAGGAGCCTGACCTCGGCTCCAAGCGATTCCGGGGCACTGTAGAGCTGCTGATAAGCTGGAAATATCGATATAACCTCATCTCCAGGCTCTATGAGTGTGTAGAAGACCTGGAAGTTTGCCTCTATGGCCCCTCTGGTCACGAGGATCCCTTCCGGCTCCACTCTCCTGTAGAGTCTCGCTATTCCCTCCCTGAGCTCTGGAAGGCCCTCCGTGTAGCCATAATCCAGTGTGAGGTCCCTCAGCTCCTCCAATAGGTCCTCCCTGCCTATCAGGCTGAGGAGCTCCCCAAGCCTGAACGGGGCCACGCAGGTCTCAGCTATGTTCAGCTCGGCCAGGTGCTCGTAGGAGCTCATGTACCTCTCCACTAGGAAGGGCTTGACCCTCATGCGGATCCTCAAGATCCGCCCGGTCAGCTTATAAAGGGGCCATCCGTAACGCTCACTCGCGCCCGCTGGGGAACGCCCGCGATCCGGGCAGCGCACCATCTGGACGTGCCCGCTGGGCGAGCCCTCCCAGGACTCCCTCTGAGTATTACCAAATCCATCTATCGTTATTACCTCTGATACATTTCAAATTTTAACTGAAAAGTTATTAAGATGAGGGATGCTCCCCCCTTATGTCCCTACTCAAGGAGGTGAGGAGCTGGGAGGACAGGAAGGGCGTGCTTTACGCTAGGGTCGATGTGCCGGAGTTCTCGGAGGTCACGCTGAGGGACGTGGTCATAATGTCGACCAGGTGGTGGGCCGACTTCATGTCAGGCATAGCGGCCCTCATGGGGGAGAAGGCCCTGAGGCCCGTGCTCTACTACTCAGCCTACCGCATGATGAAGCAGCACAATCAGAAGGGACTTCTCAGGATGGTAAGAGAGGGGAAACTTCCCAGGAAGAGGATCTTCGAGATAGCTTGCGATATATTCTCGAGCCTGGGATTCGGTGAGATAATCAGCATGGAAGTGGTTGGCGGCAGGATGAGGATAGCGGTCAAGGACTCCTTCGAGGCCAGGGGAAGGAGGGCTGAGAGGCCCGTATGTCACTTCGTTGCCGGGATGCTCTCCGCCATCTTAGAGGACATCTTCGAGATGAGGATAGGACCCGTCATCGAGGAGAGCTGCGCCGCCACCGGGAACGACCACTGCAGCTTCTCAGCCGAGGTGATGGAGGCTGCTGACAGTATCTGAGGAGGCGCACGTCATAGTCAGGGCGGTGGGGAAGTGCAACCTGAACTGCGAGCTCTGCAACTGGAACGGGGAGATGAGTGAGTCCTACCTGAGGGATTCATCCCTTGAGTTCCTGCTTGATGCCCTCATGGGGGAGGGCTTCAAGCCCGAAGTTTACTTC
>MAIU01000107.1 GCA_003344655.1 Candidatus Korarchaeota archaeon NZ13-K | reverse complement strand
CCCCTGGCCCTTCCCTCCACGGGCTGCCTGGTGAGTAGCTGCATCTGTCCCCTGGCCCTTGCGTGTATCTTGTCCCTCACCATGTGCTTCAGCCTCTGATAGTAGCTTATCCCTATGAAGACCGGAGCCCTTATCATTCTACCGGTCCTGCCATCGTACATTATCTCCTCCCCGCTGTACTCAAATCCTAGCTTGACGAGGGCCTCCATAAGGTCCTCCACGGGCTCCGACATGAACGGGGTCCCGTCTACGAATCTCCCCTCTAGGGCCCCAACCTTGCCAGCTATTATCTCGTAAAGCTGGCCTATTGTCATCCTGGAGGGTATCGTGTGGGGATCGAGCACTATGTCAGGGACTATCCCATCGGCGGTGAAAGGCATGTCCTCATGCCTGTATATCATGCCGAGGACTCCCTTCTGACCGTGCCTCGTGGCGAACTTGTCCCCCAGCTCGGGGGGCCTCGTGTCCCTCACGTTGACCCTGACGAGCTTCTCCCCCCCTGTCTTCGTCACCAGGAGCACCTCGCTGACTATCCCCCTCTCCCAGGCCCTCATCGAGACGGAGGTGTCCCTCCTCTCGAAGGTGTACTGAGGATAACCGGCACCCACCGTCAGCTCCGGGGAGAACCTCGGAGGGCTGGTCTTGCCTATCAGCACATCCCCTCCCTCCACGTAAGTCTCCGGATCGACTATGCCGTCCTCCCCAAGCTTCTGGTAGTACTGCTCCTCCTTCTTTCCGGAAACCTTCTTGAGATTGGCTGGGTTCTCGAACTTATCTCCCTCTATTATCGCGTGCCTCCTCGCCTCCGACTCGTATGTCCTGAAGAAGACGGCCCTGGCAGCTCCCCTGTCTATGGCTCCCTTCGACATCACGAGCGCATCATCCATGTTGTAGCCGTCCATGGGGAGGAGAGCCACTACCAGGTTCTGGCCCGATGGCCTGTAGTCGTAGCCCGTTATCTCGGCCCCCCTGGTCCTAACTATCGGCCTCTGAGGGTAGAACATCAGGAAGGCCCTGCTGTCGAACCTGAGCCTCCAGTTCGCCAGATACTCGCCCAAGCCCTGCCTAACCATGTTGGACCCTATTATGTCCCTCGGTATGTTGTTGTGCTCCGCGTAAGGTATCTGGGAGGCGGCCACACCGAACATCGCGTAAGGGGCGAAGTCCAGGTGCGTGTGATGCTCCGTTATCTCATCCAAGCTCTGGGCCACGACGGCGTACTCCTCCTCATCGGCATCCAGAAGCTCCACTATCCCCATCTTGACGAGATCCGTGAAGCTCAACTCCCCGGACTCGACCTTGGGAAGGAGCTCTATGGCCTCCCTCAGCCTGCTGACCGGGATCAGAGGTCTCCTCATCCTCCCCGCGTCCGCGTTGACGAAGACAGCGTTCTCCTCCCTGTTGTATATGAAGTTGACCTCCGTGCTTAGCTCAGCCCTCCTCTCCCTGAGGAACCTAACCAGATCCTCCGGCTTATCTGTGAAGGCCACCAGCCTCCCGTTGACGTAGACGGGCGTGAGGCTCCCCACCTCCTTGGGCCTGGCGCTCCTGGCGGGCTTGGCCCCCCAGTCAAGTATCATCTCCACTATCGGCTCTGGATCCGTCCCGAAGGTCACATCGCAGAATATGGAGAGGCTCCTCACGAGTCCCACGTTCGTCCCCTCAGGTGTCTCCAGGGGACAGAGCCTGCCCACGCTCGTTCCGTGGATCTGCCTCACCTCGTGGAGCGGGAGGCCAGCGGGCAGGGGGGAGTTGACCCTCCTCAGGTGGTGGAGCGTGGCTATGTAGTTGGTCCTCTCCAGGTTCTGGCTGACCCCGAGATCCCCACCCGGCCAGGCCCCAGTGGCGACCGCCCTGAGTATCCTCTGGGTGACGAGCTTCTGGCTCTGGATTATCCTCCTCACGTCAAGGTCGTAAACACCGCTGCTGAGCTGCTCATCGGCCTTCTCCTTCAGCCTCCTCACGAGCTGGTAGAAGGAGTCCCTGAAGACCTCCTGCATAAGCGTGCCCGCGAGCCTGAGCCTCTTGTTCGAGAAGTGGTCCTTATCATCGGGCTCAAGCTTCCCCCTGACGACCTTCAGGAGCTTCTCTATCATCTTAGCCAGGAAGTAAGCCTTGACTATGAGGTCCTCCTCTCCCGTCCCTATGTGGGGGAGGAAGTTGTTCCTCAGGTACTCCTTAGCGTACCTTATCCTATCCGCCCTTGGGACCGCCTGAACTAGCCTCCTCCCTATGTAGTCCAGGGCCTCCTCCTGCGTTATCATCCCGGAGGTGCCCTCCTCCTCGGCTTTCCTCTGGACGTCGTCAAGGCTGTAGAGGAACTCGTTCCTTATCTCCTCATCCGTCGAGGATATCGCATCCACTATGTCCTCATCCCTCTCAAGCCCCAGGGCCTTGAGCAGCATCGCGACTGGTATCCCCCTGAGGGCCCCCGTGGAGGCCTTTATCGTGCCGTCCCTCATGTAGTACTCCAGGTAGAGCCTCGTCCTCAGGCCCGCCCTTGCGGAGACTATCTGAGCGACGTGGGAGTAGGGCTTGTTCTCAGCGACCGTCTGCTCCACTATGACCTTGTTCGGCGCTATGTCGTCCCTCATGACTAGAACCCTCTCCGAGCCGTTTATTATGAAGTAGCCCCCGGGATCCCTCGGATCCTCCCCCTTGCTTATCAGCTTCCTCTCATCGAGCCCGTAGAGGTAGCATCCCTTGGACTTCACCATCATGGGCAGGTGACCTATCCTGACCCTCTCGGTCTTCAGCTCCATGCCCCCGGCGTAGACCTTCACCTCCAGCTCCACGGGAGCTATGTAGTCCGCGTTCCTTAGCCTTATCTCGCTTGGCATCGCTGGAAGGGATGAGCCGTCGTACTCATCTATCTCGGGCCTCCCGACGTGAACCCTGCTCAGCACCAGCTTGTAGTTCTCGACGAGCTCTATCTCCTTGAAAGCATCAACCACCTCCTGTAGACCCCTCTCCAGAAATCTGTTGAAGGATTCTATCTGGACGTCAGCAAGCCCCCTTTCCCTGAAATAGGCCCTAACGATTGGATAAAAATCAACGTAATTGTTCCGCTTGGATAACAAAAGGAATCACCCCTGATATCTCCTCTCACCCACCACGTACCTGTAGTAGATCCCCTCATCCCTGTATATCCTTATGAGGTCCCCCGGCTTCGCCCCCAGCCTCTCCACCATCGGATCGCTTGCCAGTATCTTCGGGAAGAGATCCAATGGGCCATATCTCCTTATCAACTCCGCCTTCTCCTCCTCGCTCACTATCTCATGCTTGGGCACCATGAGGCTCTCCTCAACGTTTATCTTAGC
>MAIU01000106.1 GCA_003344655.1 Candidatus Korarchaeota archaeon NZ13-K | reverse complement strand
GTGTGGACTTGGAGGTCGGTGAGGGGGAGGTAGTAGCCCTGCTCGGACCAAACGGCTCCGGGAAGTCAACACTGCTCCACACAATAATGGGGAGACCTGGCTACGAGGTCGTTTCCGGAAGGATCCTGTTCAATGGGATCGATGTGACTGGGATGAGGCCGGATGAGAGGGCCAGGCTGGGGATGGGCTTCCTGATGCAGCTCCCCCCAGCGATGAGGGGTGTCAGGTTGAGGGACCTCCTGAAGAGGCTCTCCGGAATCTACGGGGTAGATATGGATCGCCTGAGGAGGCTGGCTGAGGAGCTGAGGGTCTCAAACCTCCTGGACAGGGACCTCCACAGGGGGTTCAGCGGGGGTGAGATGAAGAGGGTTGAGCTCCTGCTGCTGGCCGCCCAGTCTCCTAGGCTGGCGCTGCTCGACGAGCCCGACTCGGGGGTTGACCTGGAGAGCCTCCCCCTGCTGGGGAGGGTCATAAGTGAGCTCGTGGAGGCCCCTGATGGAAGGGCCAGGGAGAGGAGGGCAGCCATCATAGTGACGCACGCCGGCAAGATACTGAGCTACGTCAGGTCAGCTAACAGGGCTTACATAATGCTTGACGGCAGGATCTCGTGCTTCGGCAATCCAAGGGACCTGATAGAGGACGTGGAGAGGTACGGTTTCGAGGGTTGCCTCAGGTGCCTGAAGGTGGTCTGATTGATGCTGGAGGAGATAAGGAGGAGGGCTGAAGCGGCCCTGAGCAAGCCGGCCCCCCACGGCCCCGACCTGAGGATTGAGGACTTCCCGCTGCCGAGGGGAAGAAGGGGAGCGGAGGACCTGCAATCCCTCTCCAGGCTTGGGATCGATCCATCCCAGGCCTCCTACGTTCAGGTGGATGAGAGGCCCGTGGAGGTTAGGCCTGCCGCGCCGGGGGTGAGGGTGCACTCGCTATCCGAGGCCCTAGAGGAGGGCCTCGTCGAGGGCTACTTCTGGAGGGCCATAGATGTGGACACTGACAAGTACACGGCAGCTGCCGAGCTCTTCGGGGGGCATGAGGGCTACGTTATCATAGCGGAGAGGGGAGCGAAGGTCGAGCAGCCGGTTCTGGCATGCCTCCTCCTCTCGACACCCGGGGCCCTGCAGGCCCCACATAACATAGTGATCGTTGAGGAGGGGGCCGAGCTTCACGTCGTCACCGGATGCCTCACCTCGATCGAGGCCCCCGGTCTTCACGCCGGGATCTCGGAGTTCTACGTGAAGGAGGGGGGAAGGCTAACCTTCACGATGATACATCAGTGGGCCGAGAGCACCCACGTCAGGCCGAGGACGGCCGTTATCGTGGAGAGGGGAGGTGAGTACGTGAGCCATTACGTGAACATGAGCCCCATCGCGAGCATACAGACGGATCCAAAGGTTTACCTGGTCGGCGAGGGGGCCAGGGCGTACCTCTCCTCGGTGATAGTCGCCCCCAAGGAGTCTAGGATGGACGTCGGCGGGAGCGTCTTCCTCAGGGCCAGGGGAACCTCGGCGGAGATAGTTTCGAAGACGATAACTAAGGACCGCGCTGATGTCGTGACCAGGGCCCTGATATCGGCCGAGGCCGGGGGGACCAGGGGGCACATAGAGTGCGATGGCCTCCTCCTCTCCGAGGGCTCGAGGATAGTCACGCTGCCCGCCCTCGATGCGAGGGTGGATGACGTCCAGCTCTCCCACGAGGCGGCCGTCGGCAGGCTGAGCGAGGAGCAGCTCTACTACCTCATGACCAAGGGGTTCAGCGAGGAGGAGGCTAAGAGCATCCTCGTCAGGGGATTCATGGATGTGAGGCTCGAGGGCCTTCCAAAACCCGTGATGGCCCAGATAAGGATGGCCCTGGAGCTGGCGGCTAGGGGCCTCTGAGGCCTCTCCCTGCCGGAAGCATCGCGGCCCCGGAGGGATGGGAATGAGGTGTGATGCCTCGCGAAATCGCTTGACCCCGGAGGATTGGAAGAGGAGGAAGGAGGCAGCTCTTGGAAGGCTCAGGGAGCACTTTGATGAGGGAAGAGTTGATCCGGATATTTTCAGCTTACTTGATGCCTTGAACAGCCTTCCATTCGCTTACACCACCAGCAGCTGCTCCGGCAGGATACAGCTTTACGAGGCAGAGCTCCCTGGGGAGAAGTTCTCCCTGAGGAGCCTCGGGAAGTGGCACTCCAGTGTAGATGAGGAGGAGATCCTGAGCGCCATGAGGGGGGAGAACGTCTGGCTGGCCCTGCTCCCTCCCATAATACACATCCGCACCTGCAGCCTCAGGGCCTCCCTCGCCATGCTGAGGATCCTCAGGGAGTCGGGATTCAAGAGGGCTGGGATCCTGCACCTCTCGAGGGCCGGGGGCTTCATCGAGGCCATGGGTACGGAGAGGCTCGAGATGCCCCTCAGGCTGAGGGGAAGGGAGCTCCTCGACCCCGAGGCCATCAAGTTAATAGTGGATGCTGCCAACTCCATGCTCCTGAGGGCCAAGGAGAGGATCCACAGGCTGGAGGTGAGGTTGAGGCATGAGGCTTCCAGAGGCCTGGATAATCTCTGTGGGGAACGAGCTACTTAACGGGAGAATAGTCAACACAAATCTGACCTGGCTCTCCAGGAAGCTCACACTGGATGGCTACCTCGTGAGGTGCGCCATCACAGTTAGGGATGACTGCGAGGACATAATGATGGCCTTCAGGCTGGCAATCAAGAGGGGGGCCTCGCTCGTGGTGAGCACGGGCGGCTTGGGTCCAACATTCGATGACATGACATCTGAGTGCCTATCCAAGGCCCTGGGAAGGAGGCACGTCCTGAACGAGGAGGCTCTAAGGATGGTTGAGGAGAAATACGCTGAGAGAAACCTGCCAATGACGGAGCATAGGATGAAGATGGCCATGATGCCGGAGAAGGCCAAACCCATATACAATGCTGTTGGCACGGCGCCGGGCGTGATGGTCGAGGAGGGCCCCACGCTGATAATAGCCCTCCCCGGGGTTCCCCCGGAGATGATGGACATATTCGAGAGGATAGAGGGGATCCTGAGATCCAGGGCTCCGCAAATGAGTTACGTTAGCGTTGATCTCATTGTTAAGGGTGTTCCTGAGTCCGAGGCCGCCCCGATAATTGAGGAGGCCATGAGGAGGTTCAACGTCTACGTGAAGAGCCATCCATCGGGGCATGAGGTCAGGGAGCCCCTCCTCAGGGTCAACGTCACCTCATCATCCATCAGCGGGGAGGAGGCGAGGATGAACGTCGAGGGGGCCCTGAGGCTCCTCTCCGAGAGGTTCAGGGGAATGGGAGGGGAGGTTAGTGTTGAGGAGAAGGCCTAAGCTCATAGTCCTGGATCTGGACAAGGTCCTCTGGGATCACCATGATGTGAGCAGCCTCAGGTTCCCCCTGAGGAGGATAAGCGACCGCATGATTGAGGACAGCTGTGGGGAGGTGGTGACCCTTAGGGATGAGGTCAGGGAGTTCCTCTCCTTCGCGAAGGAGA
>MAIU01000105.1 GCA_003344655.1 Candidatus Korarchaeota archaeon NZ13-K | reverse complement strand
GGCGTCTATGAAGGATTTTAGGTTCTGATATACCCAGTTGAAGAAGCCGGGGACGTCCTGGGTTATGAACCTGACCGCGTTGTTGATGAAGTTCTGGGCCGATGTCGTCAGCCAGTTCCAGATGTTGAGGACCCCGTTGACGAAGCCCTGGAACACGGCCCCTAGATCCGTGAGCCTCCTCGTCGCCTCGTCGAACCACCCCTTAATCCTGTCGCTGAACTCGGCCAGGCCCACCTGGATCTGGGACCAGAGCCACGAGGTTCCGTCCCTGATCCTCACTCCGACCTCGTTGAATCCGGAGACTATCCTGTCCCATATGTCCCTGAGGAAGGTGCTGATCCCGGCTATGGCGGCCGCGAAGGGCTGGAGGGCCTGCGATATCCAGTCCCTGACGATCTGGAGGGCCTGGGGAAGCCTGGTGCTCATGAAGTCCCATACCTTGCCGGGCAAATCCGATATCCGGGAGATTACGTCTCCGATCCTCTGGGGCATCTCGGAGAGTATCCTGCCGAGCTGCTCGCCCATCGAGGAGAGCCTGTTCCATATGTCCTGCACCCTGCTCCATATCGAGTAGGCGGTCGAGGCGACGGAGTCTATCGCGCCCTTTAGGGCGTCCCTTGCCTGGCCGATGGCCCACTCGATGGCACCCCTGGCCGAGCTTATTACTCCCTTGAGGGCGTCCTCGACGAGGCTCAGGCCCTGCTGTATCTGGGACCAGAGCCAGTTGATGAGCTGGCCGAGGGGATCCGCGAGCCCTCCCAGCTCCCACCTGAACAGCTCCTCAGGTATTAGGTCGAGGGATACCTCCGATACCTCGAAGTACCTATCCAGCGCCTTTACGACCACCCGGACGTCTATCCCGTCGGCGCTCATCTAGTCCTCCCGGCACCCCTGAGCACGGGCTTCAGGGCGAAGTAGTGATCCGCGACCTGCTCTATCTTCTCCCGGAGCTCCCTGGCCCCGCTGCAGGAGAAGTGGGCCACGGGTGAGACGTAGTGTCCGTCTATTATCCTGTAGGCCACGAGGAAGTTCATCCTGCCGACCATATCCCTATACTCCATGACCTCGACTATCTCGACTATTATGCCCCTCGTCTCAAACTGTTTTGGCGGGCGTATCATCAGGCCCTCACCTCCGCCCTGACCTCCTGTATCTCGTCGATTATCTCGGCTATCTCCCTGGCCTTCTGGTAGACCTGGCAGGATTCCTTGTGGTTGCACCTGCAGGTCGCGACCTTGACGGTCAGGCTGGTCGTCTTCTCGACGAGCCTGGCGAGGAGGTCCTGCAGCCTCCTCTGGGCCGGCGACGGCTCCGGCTGCTGAGGGGGCGCGAGGACCGATTGCTGGTATGGGGGCGGGTAGGCCGCCGTCGAGGTCGCCGGTTGCTGCTGAATCCCGGTCGGGATGGTTTGAGTTGGCTCGATCCTCCGCTCGGTCGGCTCGGACATTATGACTCCCCGGGGGTTTTAACGCCAGAGCCCGTTATAAATCTTATGTGGGCTTCTCGGAGGTTATGAGGGCCTTCTCAAGCCTGAAGATGTTGCCCTCGGCACCGTATCCGGTTACGGCGTACACGTGTTCCCCGAATACGTCGAACTGCCTGGTCGGAGCCGTGGGGAACGGCGGGGGAAGTATGGTCGGGTGCCTCGGCCTTTCGAGGGCAACCGGAGGCCTGCCGTAGATGACTATCCTCTTCTTGGACATGTCGGGGGAGAATATCTCGACCATTTCCCTCGAGAAGGCCACGGGGAGGCCGTCGACGACCGCGAACGAGGGGGCGTAGAGGCTCGTGTAGGCCACGAGGGCCCAGAGGCCTGTCTCGACATCGTATCGGTATATCGCGCCGAGGGCGGGGTTGGGGCACACGTGCAACCCTGAGCCGATCCTGAATCCGGTGCACTCCGAGGTCGGGAGGAAGGGAGGGGTCCTCACCGCCTCCCACCTCTGCCCCGATATCGTGAACCTGTAGAGATCCGGGCCATGGGAACCCCTCAGGACGTAGAGATGGTCGTAGTCCGATTCCCCTCCCCAGAATATCACCGCTCCGTCGCCGATGCTGTCGGGGGCCGGGGGATACGATCTCCAGGAGTCCGACCGGGGGCTGTAGGAGTAGAGGGCCCTCGACCCTCCTGCGGGTATGTACCATATCAGCTGGTGGTACGAGTCGTAGTCGAACAGCGTCCCGGTCGAGTCGTACGACTCCGGGAGGGGGGACTTCTCCTCCCACCTGCCCCTGTCCACGTCGTATGCGGAGAGGGAGGTGCTGGCTCCCCTCTTCAGGAATATCAGTCCATCGGGCGTCGCTATTATGTGCGGATACATGCCTCCCATCCCCCTCGGGGTCTCGGCGACCCACTCCCACGTCTTTATCACGATGCTCACGGCCCTTCCACTCCTATACCTTCGTGGCCTCGACCAGCATGTTCGTCTCCTGGACTATCCGCATGGAGTCGACCCTGAAGCCGTGGGACTCCAGCAGGTTCCTCATGGCCTTCATGGTGAACCCGGACTTGTGGAAGTTGTGCTCGTAGTCCTGTGCCCCGTATATTATGTAGCTGAGTAGCCTGTAGTCCCCGTTCCTGTAGTAGTTGAGTATGTATTTGAGCGCTATGGCCTCGAGATCCGGGCACTTGATGACGAGCTTCCCCCCGGTCTTGGTTATCCTCCTGATTTCCCTGATTACGTCGTCTATCTTCCCGAAGGGCACGTGCTCCAGGCTGTCGTACAGCAGCACGAGGTCGAACTCCTCGTCGGGGAATGGATAGGGGGTCTCGGCCATGTCCATCACCACGTCGGGCTCCACCTCCGGCCTGATGTCGGCGTTTACCCATTTCTCCTCGTCCGTGGATCGCCTCTTGTCCAGGCCGCATCCCAGGTTAAGGCACTTCCTGACGCGGGGCATGGCCTACACCGAGCCGGCTTCCCCTCCGGCCTCGACCCCGGCCTCGGCCTCGGCGACGGCCTCGGCCTCTATGCCCAGGTATTTGAGGAGCTTCGGGTATATTTTGCGGTAGTCCCAGTTGGCGGCGTTCTCGGCGGCCTTGGCGCAGTAGTCCTCGTACTCCTCCCTCTTGTTGTGCCAGATGTCCACGGCGTAGGCCATCATCTCCGCCAGGTCGGCCTCGTCGTACTCGTAGAAGAGCCACTCCTGGGCCCCCTTGTAGGGGACCAGCCTGGTGTAGACGTAGTCGAAGACGAAGTTGTACTCCTTTGACGAGAACTCGCTAAGGGGCGGAGCCCAGACATGTATCGCCGGTATGCCCAGGGCGTTGGCCTCGAGGACGGGGAGGCCGAAGCCCTCGGCGGACGAGGGGAAGACCAGGTAGTCGCAGGCGGCCATGAGCCTCATGGCCTCCTCGTAGGTCAGGGAGCCGAATGGGGTGAGCATCACGGCCCTGCCCTCGTCGATTGCGTCCTTGAGCTGCTGCTGGGCGGCGGGATCGGTGTGGAGGATTAGGACGTAGTCGGGTATGCTGGCGGACTTTAGGA
>MAIU01000104.1 GCA_003344655.1 Candidatus Korarchaeota archaeon NZ13-K | reverse complement strand
CTCATTGGCACAGTTGAATGGGATTTCGGGGACGGTGATGTGAAGACATACACGGGCGGATGGAGCAAGGTCAATGAGACGAGGGAGGGCGGCCTGACATACTATGTCTACGCGATGAGCGTGTCACACACTTATAAGGACTACAGACAGTACACTGTTAAGATAAAAGCTACTGATAGATTCGGTAAGGATGGTGAGTACACAGCATCGATTGCCGTGGTGAAGTCGAACCTTCCGCCACTAGTTGAACTGGAGGACGTGCAACCTAATCCGGCCAAACCGGGTGAGAAGGTGGTCTTCTCGGTGAGGGCATCAGATCCCGATGGTCGCGTGACCACCTTCTACTGGGACTTCGGGGATGGGAATAAGCAGCAGGGCGCCAACCTCACGAGGGTGACGCACGCCTATTCCAGCGAGGGGACGTACACGGCAACCGTTAAGGTTGTGGATGACAAGGGTGAGACGTCCAATGTAGTATCGGTCAAAGTTTATGTGAAATCGGAGCCCACAGTGGCTAAGGTATCGAACAGGGCGCCAGTTGTCACATCGGTGATCTTCACACCAAATGAACCGACCCCCGGGGCCACGATAACGTTCAGGGCCTCGGCCTATGATCCGGATGGGGACGCGATAACCTACACCTGGGACCTCGGGGACGGAACGGTCAGGAAGGGCGGTGCCGAGATGAAGTACTCCTATCCGAAGGAGGGAGCGTACACCGTTAAGGTCAAGGCGACCGACTCAAAGGGCCTCGAGTCCCCATACTACACGATCAGCGTCGCTGTTAAGGGGAACAAACCTCCGAGGGCCGTGATAGTATCAGTGGAAAGCTCGGACGGCGCCACATTCATCCTCCAAGGTATGGGAATAGATCCCGATGGCCATGTCGTGGCCTATGAGTGGAGGACTGGTGACGGGAAGACCTTCACGGGGGAGCTAGAGGGCAACTCGATCCCTCACAAGTACATCAGCTACACATACTCCAAGAGCGGGAACTACACCGTGAGCTTCAGGGTGAAGGATGATCAGGGGGCCTGGTCCGAGTGGGTCACCAAGAGAGTGACGGTGAGGCTCCCCGAGAAGCTCGCATCTGCAGCTGTATCATGGCTGGGCCTCGATAACATATGGATCACCGCCGGCGCCGGGGCGGCCGTTGTGATTTTCGCCAGCTACCTGGCCATCAGGGACTCCAGGAGGAACGGATTCGTGGAGAGGGCGAGGTCCTCTAGGAAGGTGGTGGTCAAGGGGGATCGCGCTAGGGATAGGGGCGTTAGCCCCAGGTATGACTACAGGGACTACAGGAGCTACGTGAGGAGAAGGTCGAGGAGGACCCCCTGGGAATGATCCGAGGCCCGCGGAAAGCCTCATCCATTGGAATCATGGGTCACCTCAACTAGTGAGAGCTATAACCGATCACGCAGAGGATCAGCCTACGGACGACCTCGCTATCTGAGAGTTTGTAGAGCCTGGCCCTTCCCACCGAGATCTCCTCGAGGACTCCGGCATCGCTGAGCGCTTTGAGGTTCCTCTTGGCGCTTGTATAGGGAATTCCGAGCTCCCTGGATATCCTGCTCACGTTAGCCCCTTTCCTCTCGAGCAGGTACCTGATGATCCTTATCCTGATCTTGTTGCCCAAGGCCTGGGCCAACAGATCCTCCCAGTCCAATCCGCCCACCTCTCAGGGGATCACCTCGATCGTGTTGTTGTATCTGGGGTAGCGGAGTTCCTCCGCGCAGACGGTTCCCTCCCTGATAAGCTCTTTGATCTCGCTCTCTAGCTCAGTAACTATCCTGATGGTCTCCCTGGTGACTTCGCACACGGCCCTGAACCCATCCTCTCCCCATAGACGCTCCATGTATGAGTAAAGGCACCTCCCCCTGCAGTGAGCGAAGTAGTCGCAGCTCGTGCAGGGCTCCCCCAACCTGACCTCCCTCAGTGAACCATCCTGAATGCTCCCGACGTGAGCCCAGCTCGAGTCCACGGCTATGGGACAGGCCACTATCCTCCCATCGGGGAGCACCGTGAGGCTCTCGCTGCCCGCCCCGCAGGGGGGTGATGGGAGGTCCCCGAAGAGGGATGCCCTCATGATCCCAAGGAAGGGGGCCAAACCGAGTATCCTTCCCCTCCTCATCTCCTCGATCCAGAGGGATGAGAGCCTCCTTATGCCCGGAAGGTAGGAGCGCCTGGCCCACTCCTCGAATCCCCACCTCTCCGACCAGATGACGTTGAGCTGCCAGTGAACGTGATCGAAGAGCCCCAACCTCAGGAGGTGCAGGGCATCCTCGTATATATCAGTCCCCTCCCACACGGTCATCCTAGCTATAAGGTCTCCTGAGAAGCCCATATCCCTCAGGGCTCTGGCGGCTTTCACAACAGCCTCGTAGTTCCCCCTACCCCTCTGCCTATCGTTCACATGAGGTCTGCCGTCCACAGAGAGTAGAACAGAATCGAAGGAGAGCCAGTAGCTCTTGGGAAGGTTCGTGATGAGCGTACCATTTGTTTGTATGACGAACCTGCCCTCCCAGCGCCTGGCTTTGAGGGAGTCCATCACCCTCATTATCAGCTTAGGATTGAGGAGGGGCTCCCCCCCGTAGAATGCCACGTCGGAGTTCCTCTCGACGATGAACTCCACGAGATCATCAACGGAGTACATTTCCCTGAATGGGACAAGTTTGGGATCGAAGCTGCCGCCGCAGTAACCGCATCTCATGTTACATTTCCCCGTGGTCGTTATTATGGTGATCATTTTAGATCATCCAAGGGTCCCCGACCTCCCGTAATAGTTTATTTATTTCAACTGGCCGGTCTGCCTCCGATGCCGTATG
The DNA here is from genome assembly GCA_003344655.1 of Candidatus Korarchaeota archaeon NZ13-K. Taxonomy (NCBI): domain Archaea; kingdom Thermoproteati; phylum Thermoproteota; species Candidatus Korarchaeota archaeon NZ13-K. The sequence continues at coordinate 702 of MAIU01000104.1, read as the reverse complement.
ACCTCGTTGAAGGTATCCCTCTCTCACAGACCTCCCGTTGACGAACAGCCCATAGAGATCGTCGAGAGGAAGGGAATAGGGCATCCGGACACGATAGCGGACGGGATAATGGAGAGAGTCTCCCTAGAGCTCAACAGGGAGTACCTGAGGAGGTTCGGGGGCCTACTGCACTATAATGCCGACAAGTCCCTCCTGGCCGCCGGTGTGACGGAACCCGCCTTCGGAGGTGGCAGGGTGATAGAACCGATGCTGATAGTCTTCGGCGATAGGGCCACCACATCCTTCGCCGGGGAGGTCATAGACATAGAGGAGGTGGTCAAGAGGGCTGCCAAGTCCTGGATAAGGGAGAACCTGAGGTTCGTGGATCCGGAGCTTCACGTCAGGTACCAGGTTGAGATGAAGCAGGGGAGCGCTGAGCTCACCGATATATTCAGGAGGGGAAGCAAGGTGATGGGCGCGAATGATACGTCCGCAGCTGTGGGTTATGCTCCACTCTCAAGGACGGAGATGGCGGTATTGGATGTGGAGAGGTTCCTCAACTCCAGGGAGTTCAAGAAGAGCTTCGAGGAGACGGGCGAGGATGTTAAAGTTATGGGATGCCGCTACGATGATAAGCTGGACCTCACAATAGCCCTCGCCTTCGTGGACAGGTTCATATCCAGCGAATCCGAGTACTTCAGGAGGAAGGAGGAGGTGCTGGAG
>MAIU01000103.1 GCA_003344655.1 Candidatus Korarchaeota archaeon NZ13-K | reverse complement strand
GATCCAGGTCCCTCTCCCAGCCGTAGCCCTGCTCCACCGCCCACCTGGCCCCCATCACTATGACTTCATCCAACTGCCCTGGGCTCAGCCTGACCTTACCGCTGCTCCCCAGCCCTGATGGGACGTTCTCGAACAGGGCGTCTACAAGCTGCTTCAACCTCGGTCTGACGTCCTTCTCATCCAGATCAGTCCTTATCAGCCTGACGCCGCAGTTGTGCACCACTATCCCGTTAGCTATGAAGTTATGGGCTCTGTGTTCTACACCGACGTCGTAGAACTCCTTGTAGGAAGGCATCACTCTCTCAACTCTCTCCACCCTCTCGATCACCACCCCACCCCTTAGGCAGCAGGACGAGACGAACTCTTCGAAAGTGGGGAAGCTCAGCTTGGACTCTTTGGCTTCAGGTCCCTGGAGTGAGTTCTCAGATCGGCTCCTCGCGCGCCAGGCATCCTTCCTGACGAGGTACGCGTGGGCCCAGAGGCCAACCTCCCTCTTCCTGAGATCGTACTCGTACCCTATCCTCCCAAGGAAGGTCCTTATGCTTTCCTCATCCACTATCGAGAGCTCGTAAGCCACTCTCTCTTCATCCTTCCTGAGCCTTTGGATGGTGGCATGAATACCGAAGTCCTTCAAGAGCTCAGCTATCTCCCTCAGGTACTTAAAGAGCCCATCCTCGAGTTCCATCCTCTCAATTCGGGTCAGGTTTATCGGGAGGGGTTCGCGCCCCTCGAAGATGACGGGACCGCCCTCAGCCCCGAAGAGGCCGGCGAGGAAGTTCCTCTTCACCCAGAGAGGCGCCCTCTTTATCCACTCTGGGATCCCGAGTTTCTCCCCGCTGGGCATCCCGAGCTCCTTCATGAGGAGTGCGAGGGCCCCTTCCACCCTGAGCTCTCGATCGTCCCTCCTGATGAGAAGGCCCTCACCGATCCCAAGCCTCTCAAGGTCCCTCATCACCTCCCTCAGCGTCTCCTCAGAGCCATGGAAGCATAAGCTGATCCTTCCGGAGACCTCCCCAAGGCGACCGCTCCCCATGGCGAAGCCGAGCAGCCTTGCCAGTATCCCGAGCCTCGGATCCTCCCATCTGAGGGGGATGAGGCCCCTCTCCCTCAGCTGGCTCCTCATGACCGGGTCCTCGAGCGAGTCCTCCTCCAAGAGCGGGCCCTCCCTCTCCTCGTACTCGACGCCATCGAAGGGGTAGACCAGGATCGCGTCTCCCTCCCTGAGCTCACCCATGGGTCTGTAGCCATCCGGGGTCATGATGGGATGATCCTCGCTTCCCTCTAGCGATCGTCCGGTCTCCGTGATCAGCCTGATCGCCTCCCCCTCGGCATCTCTCACCGCGACGAAGAGCAAGTCCGAGTGATCGTTGTGGCCCTCCTCAACGTCGTAGACCCTGAGTCCCTGGGGCCTCCTGGGGAGATCAGATATCCTCATCCTGAAGCCGTGCTCCGTCAGGACCTCAGAGTCGGGGGAGAGGCAATTTATGTCGTACCCCACACCCCCTGGGCTTACTATGCCCTCATGAGCATCGAAGGCCGCTACGCCCCCTATGGGGAAGCCGTAACCCTCGTGTATGTCCGGCATGGCTATGGAGTACTTGTATATCCCGGGGAGCATCGCCACGTTGGCCAGCTGCTCCAGGGCCCTCGCCTCTATCTGCTTCACGAGCTTCTCAGTTGCGAAGACGAGACCAGGTACCCTCATTCCGGGTTTGTAGCTCTTCGGTAGCTCCCACCTCACTTCATCTAGCTTCCTCAGGACGGCCTCCATGTTCGGCACCTCGCGGTCATGGCTGGAGCCTATTTTAATCTTGACATCAGGGTGAGAAGGAATGGGAAGTCGGATGAGGGCCAGGCTGGGGCAGCATATGATGGTCTCCAGGAAGTGGCTCCGTACGATGGCCGATCTACTGGAGGTCAGCGGATACGATGAGGTGGTGGAGCTAGGAGCCGGGACCGGGAACCTGAGCGAGGAGATACTCCTCAGGGGGCCTAAGAAGCTCATCCTCGTGGAGAGGGATGCCAGGCTCGTTGAGGTCCTGAGGTCCAGGTTCAGGGGTAAGGGGAACGTTGAGGTGATAAGGGGGGACATAAGGAACTTCCTCCCGATTAGAACCGACAAGATAGCCTCCAATCCCCCATACTACCTCTCCTCCCAGCTGGTATTGGGGCTGGCCAGGAGCAGGTTCAGGAGGGCAGTCGTCACGTTCCAAAGGGAGTTCGCGGAGAGGTTAGTCGCGAAGCCGGGTACGGAGAGGTACGGGAGCCTCTCCGTTATAGCCTCACTCCTCCTAAATGTGAGGCTGGTCGCGACGGTTGGGAGGGGCGCCTTCAGTCCCCCGCCCGCCGTGGAGTCCGCGATCCTGGTCATCGAGCCGAGGGAGGACGAGCTCAGGGATCAGATACTTAGGTACTGCAGGCTGATATTCTCCAGGAGGAAGAGGGAGCTCAAGAACGTTCTGAGACCCTTTGTGGGTGAGAGGGCCCTATCATCCCCTCACCATGACTTGAGGCCCTACCACCTCACGCCGGAGCAGGTGAGGGAGGTGATAGCCTGGCTGGGGGAGGAGCTTGGGAGATAGCGGGCCTTAGGCTGCTGAGGTCCGAGGGAGTTTACTGGCCGGCGGAGGACAGCCTACTCATGCTTGAAGCCCTGAGATCGATCGAGGTGAGGGGTAAGACCTGCCTGGACCTGGGAACCGGGACCGGTATCCTAGCGATAGACATGGCCAGGCGCGGTTGCCTGACGGTCGCCTCCGACGTTTCCATGGACTCCTGCCTGCTGGCCAGGAGGAACTCCGCCCTCAACGGGGTATATGTGGAGGTGGTTCAGGGGGACTTGGCGAGGCACTTCAGGGATCTCTCCTTCGACATCGTGGCCTTCAACCCGCCCTACCTGCCGCTGAGGGGTGAGTCGGAGCAGTGGTCCGGTGGGGAGCTAGGGAGGGAGCTGATAGATTCCCTCCTCATCGACCTGCCCAGGCTTCTGAGGGACGGGGGAGCAGCACTCCTGCTCCACGCGGACTTCAACGATCCGATACTCACGATTAAGAGGGCCAGGGCCCTGAACCTGAGCGCCAAGATAATTGGGAGGAAAAAGCTCTCATTTCACGAGTTAATGGTCGTCATGGTGCGGAAGGATTGATCAGAAACGGGACTCCCTGGCCTGCTTCACCATCCTGTAGTGCTTCTTGCAGAGCGGTATTCTCCTCCCGATCTCTCCCTTCAGCCTCAGCTTGAGCGATTGTATAATGGGCAGATAGGACCTATCCACCTCCTTAGCGGCCTCCTCGCCGCAGCCCTCAACGGAGCATTCGGTCATCAGGTCACCCTCCTCCTGAGGAGATGGCTCCTATTAACTTTTTCACGGGGAGCATCGTGTTTGAGGGATCTTCTCGAGCTCGCCTAAACCATCCAACAAGTGCCCCTCACGCGTGAACTCGGTTATGGGGGGTCGATGGAGCCAAGGGCTCAACTCACCAGAAGTCGCTGGAAGTTATCAGATGCGAGCTCAGAAAATTTAAAAATTTTTATCACAGGTTAATTG
>MAIU01000102.1 GCA_003344655.1 Candidatus Korarchaeota archaeon NZ13-K | reverse complement strand
CTGGAAGAGGAGTTCCCACGGACAACGATCCGCTCAGCTTCAACTTCTACCTCTACAGCATAACTCACAGGGACCTCTACATACTCGCTGACATAGACGGCGACGGTAAGGTGAACGACACCGAGAGGCTGACGACCTACTTCGGCATAACCGTGAGGGACGTTGATGCGCGCTTGAACATAGTCACGATGGACTTCTACTCGCTCATACTCGCTCCCAACATCTACCCAGGCTACGGAAAGACCTATAGAGCAACTACTGATGATACACACTTCGACTGGTACAACACTTTGTGGTTCTTCTATAGCGATTACGGGTGGCCTCACCCGGCCGGCAGTGACTACGCGGGTGCTGCTGATAAGGATACTGGAAGCAGGTATGTTGATGTGATACTGGAGAAGAGCACCTACCCAGACCCGAGCGGCCCGAAGGTGTTCGCTGGAGGCAACATGTGGCTCGATTACACCGGAGTAAACTATCCCGGTACAGTAACAACATTCGATGATGCCAAGGGATACATAGTCGACACGAGCAAGGTCTTCGCTCCCTGGGTGAACAAGCTCGCTCAGGATGAGGAATTCAAGGGAATAAGCGGCTACTACAACCTCTACGAGAGTTGGAAGTTGGGTACGAACGTCGATGAGTGGTACGTGGTCGTCAAGAACGGCACGCTTGGTGCGTCGATCTTCGTAAAGAACGAGACCGGGTGGTACCAGCCCCTCAACCCCGATGGCAAGCTTCTGGTCGGAGGGAAGGAACTGTGGTTCACGAGCGTCGTGAGCGGCGCTGTCAAGGCCTACGCTGAGTGCCCCGCCCTGCCGCCGACCGTGAGTCCTGAGTACTGCGGTCCCAGCTGCGGACCCACATGGGGCATCTACAACTTCACTCAGGGAGAGAGGACGCTGGCCCAGACCGAGTGCAAGACCTTCCTGAAGGACTTCTACGAGGAAAATGATGATGAGCTCTACGGCTACACCGCCTTCTATCCTGATTATGAGATATGCCCGAAGACCATAGATCAGGTAAGTCCTTATGCGACCGGAGAGAGTGACAACGTGACAAAGGCGGTCTGGCACTGGCAGCTCAACTGGTTCTACCCGATAAACGCCACTGGAGTGTTCGCGGGCATATACGACAGGGTTGAGGACCGCAACAAGGACGGAGTGTTCAAGGGAGCCACGGAGCTCGTTCCCGTGACGACAGCCGAGGGCAAGACTGTCTACGAGGACGTCACGCCACCCGAGTACAAGGACCTGATATTCAACTTCGCCAACCCCGAGGAGGTCTACAGCTTCGTCAGGGCCCCAATAGCCTACATGGACAGCTGGGTCTTCGACGGCAAGACCCTGAGCGATGACGTCAAGAACAAGAAGCTCATACTCGTCGGCGGTCCTCTCGTCAACAGCCTCGTGAAGTACCTCAACGACACCGGCAACCTCTACATACTCTACAAGACGGATGGCAAGGTGACGTGGCTCTACAACCCGCTCGGCGCTCCCGGTGAGAGGGACATCAACCTGACATACGCCCTCAGCCTGATAGACCCGACGATAGATCCGACCTACGTCTACAAGATAGAGGGCGGCAACGGTCTCGGAGTGATACAGTATGCTAAGAGCAACCCGTGGAACCCTGACAAGGAGATACTGGTGGTGGCAGGTACCGACAGGTTCGGTACCCTCAGCGCCAGCATAGCCCTCGCTGACCCGACCAAGCTCGCCAACATAACCATAAGCACGTTCTACAATGCTGGAGTCGGAAAGACGGCGCCCGCGGTCATAGTGATAGGTATAAGGCCGACGACTGTGCCGGCGAAGGTCGTGGTGCAGCCCGTGCTCGTCGTCCCGGTCGGGCTGCCCAGCAGCTAAACCCCCTCCCCTTTTTTAGACCATCGTCCCCATGACCTGAGTCTAAGGTCTAAATCCTCCTTATATAGTGGGTGTGCGAGCCCTCATTATGCGATACGCTTTCCTGCTGCTGCTCCTGCTCATGCTCATACCTAGCTTCGAGGCGCGATCGCAGCTGGACATCATCGAGAAGGCCGTTGAGAAGCCCATGGAGAGCGTCGCCAGGGTTCCCGAGTACAAGTCCATAAGCGAGGTGCCGAGGGGGAGCTACGGCTTCGTCAACGGGGTCCTCTATGTCGATAAGAGCGGTTTCACTTTCGGGGCAATCCCCGACCTTGAGTTCAACATATACGCCTCCCTGATAATCGGGGAGGCCCTCCAGGCCCAGAACTTCGCTAACTTCAATCCAAGCACTGTCTCGGCCGCCAAGGGAAGGCTCGCATCCATAACGAGCTGGCTCATCCAGAGCTCGATTGATGGTGCCTGGGGATCCGACATAAGCGGCAAGCTGGTTGACACGTACTTCACAGCTCTGGCGGTGAGGGCGATCTCCCTGGCTATATCATCTGGGGCCCTTCCGAGGGAGAGGCTTAGCTCCCTCTCCAGCTCGGTCCAGAGGCTCATAGGCCTGCAGGACGAGGGAGGGGGGTGGGGGAGGATACCCCAGGCGGACGTCTTCCAGTACAAGCAGCCCACGCCCACAGTGACAGCTGCCGCGCTAAAGGCGCTGCTGGCCGCCAGGGAGGCCGGCCTGAGGGTGCCTGATGAGAGCGTGAGGAGGGCCCTGAACTACCTCTCAGCTGTGGCCAGCAGGTCCGGGGACATGGTCTACTGGGAGGAGGAGAAGTCCAAGGCAATATACGTGACCGGGGAGGTTGCTGACGCCATAGCAGAGGCCCTCTATCAGGGCTACAGCTTCGACGAATCCCTGATAAAAGGGATAGTTAACTACCTGGATGCTAACGTGAAGCAAGCATATTCCTCAGGAACTTACGACTACATGACCGCCTCAGCCCTGAGCGTGCTGGCGAAGCTGTCCTCGCTCGGCTACCTCGAGACCGATAGGCTCGTCTCGAACTACGGGGCTGTGATAGCTGATCTGGCCAACACGATCAGGCCGGACGGCCTGTTCACAGACTTCCCGTTCATCTGGCTCAGGTACTCCTACACCTATCCCTACGTTTCGGTTTTCTCCAACTGGCTCAGGGTCTCCTCTCTCTCCTCCACTGCCTACTTCGTGGGGGGTTACGGCGACTACTCGCCGACCGTGCTGGTTGAGGGGACCTCCCTGAACCTCAAGGTGAGCGTCGCTAACAGGATATCGAAGCAGCTCTCCCTTAGCATGAGCGTGAATGTTCAGCCCCCTGCCTCGCTCCTCGACAAGTCCGAGGTCAGGTTCAGCCTGGATGGGGGGAAGGAGAGGGAGTTCACATTCAGGATAGCGGCGCCGGATGGCCTTCCATCCGCCCAGAACGTCAGCGTCAAGATAATCCTCAGGGAGGGGAATTCCAGCAAGCCCATATTCGCGAAATCCCTCCCATTGAGGCTTGTCAGGAATCCGGTCCTAATACTAGAGTCGAAGCTTGTCAGCCCGACCTCAGTTCAGCTGAGGAAGCCAGTAAACGTCACCCTGACATTCTCCAACAAGGGGGACCTCCCTATAACAGATCTTGCGTTCGTGGAGAGGCTCTCCTCAGGATTCGAGCTCGTCACGACGTTCCAGGGGAACGGGACGGCCCTGGTCA
>MAIU01000101.1 GCA_003344655.1 Candidatus Korarchaeota archaeon NZ13-K | reverse complement strand
GAATGGAGTCTCATCAGATAATCTATCGCGGAGAAGACGTTCTTGGAGTCCTCACCCTCCACGTTCAGCCTTCTGGATCTCCAGGTTCCAGTGGCTATGAGGACCGCATCGTAGTCCCTGGACAGCTCGCTCAGGGACACCCTGTCCCTGGAGAGGTGGTCACCCTCGTCGCCCCCACCGCAGCACACCCTGACCCCCAGGTTGAACCTGACGGAGAAGTTCCTCTCCAGGTCCTCAACGCCCTCCATCACGCTATCGAGCGGTATCCTGCTCTTAGGTATTGCGAAGGTCATGAGACCACCGGGCAGTGGGAGCTTCTCATAGAACTCGACCTCATGCCCCCTGCAGACGAGATAACCCGCGGCCGAGAGGCCAGCCGCGCCGCTCCCGACAACGGCGATCCTGAAGCCGCTCGAGCTCCTCCTCTCCTTGCAGAGGAACGCGAACTTCAATCCGATCGCCTGGCCTTTTCGCTGGGATAAAATAAAAAGAGCATCTTCCCAGTCCTAGCGAGACTCCCTAACCAGGTCACTGTAGTGCTCTATTATGAGGTTCCTCAGGGCCCTCCTGAGGAGCTCCGTGAGCGTAGCGGGGCTCACGCCCAGGAGCTCGGCCAGGTCCCTCGTCCTCACCCCCCTCGGGGTGTCGAAGTAACCCATCCTGAGCGCGGATAGCAGCACGCTCTCCTGCCTAGAGGTAAGGGAAGCCCTTCCGGTCCTGGAGGAAGTTATCCTGAACCCTGGAAACTCCTTCAGCTTCGATGAGAGTCTCCTGAGGGATCTCCTGTCTTTGAGTATCACCTGGCACCTCATGACCCCTCCCCTCACCTCGGCCGATAGCAGGAAGGCCCCCTCAGAGGCTAGGAGTCTGCAAAGCTCGCACCCCTCGGAGTCGAAGATCCTGAGGGAGGATCGCCTCCCCTCGGTCACTTCCACCAGGTGCGAGAAGGCCTCGCCCCTCGGAAGAACTCTCAAAATTCTGAATCCCTCAACGCCATTTTCATTCAAATTTTTGGTTACCCGGCATCCCCTGTTCACCAGGGCAAACGAGATCACGATCGGAGCGTCCTCTCGCATATTCCTAACATGTTAGGCTATCAATTTAATTCCTCGCAGTGCGATATGGCCCTGGTGATACCATGTTCCCGGGTGAGGAGTTCCTAACACTTCTCTCCTCATTCCTTCTCCTCCTTGCATCCTCAATTAGGTATCAGAGGACGAGGGAAGCTTCTTATGCTATGTTCACCGTGGCATCCATCTCCTTCGTGATAATAGCCGCTGCGCTGGCCCTCCTGAAGCTGGAGGCCCTATCCCTGCCGATCACGCCCTACGTCGGTGCGATTTACCCGGCATTCATGGCAGCGGGCGTCCTCGGCGGGAACCGCTGGAGGAAGTACGTGGCCTTCACGCTGCTAATGCTCATTCTGATGCTCGTCGGTTCCATCTACAGGCCCCTGTTCGTGGGAGCCGAGGTGACGCTGCACTCGGTCTCCGGTCTGATAATAACCTTCCTCCCCCTGGTTGCGGTGGCCTCCAGGAGGGCCCCGGCCGTCACGGCCCTGATGGGGGTGGGGGGCCTCCTCATATCCATAGGGGGACTCGCCCTGGCCACTCTGGTGATGCAGAAGCCTTTGCTGCCGCTGGAAACAGTTCTCTTCCTCCTCCATCCACTGCTCTTCCTCTCAGCGCTCCTGATGTCGGCCGGCATCTACCTCAGGAGGGCCTGAGATGGATCCGGTCAGGGCTCACATGCTCCTGGCCCTCACGATGGCCGCTCTCGTGGTGGGATGGGGGGTCATGCTCTCCCCACCCTTCAGGGAGCTCAGGGCCGGCCTGGGGATGCCGACGGAGCTCCCTGGAGCGAGATATAACGCTTCTGTGGGGGCCGCGGAGATAATAAGCCCCGATGAGGAGGGAGCCAAATTCTTCATGGCCAGGGTGGCCCACTTCTACCACTCCACGTTCGCAGTCCTCCTCTACGGGATGGCCGCGGTCCTGGTCATGATCAGGAGGGAGCTGGGGTCCGATGTGCTGAACCTGACCCTTCTTGGCACTTTGGCAACGGTACTGGGTGCTCAGATATACTCATACGTGAGCAGAACATTCTTCTGGCACGGTCTGTTCATATCGGGACTCGCCATAATCTTCTCATCCGGCCTGTTGATTGCCCTCAGGTTCAGGCCATCCAATCCGCTGGAGCTGAGCCTCCACCTCGCTCTCATCCTCCTGTTGATAGGGGGCGTCATAGGGGCCTACGTAGGGAGCAGCTACATGAACCCCGAGCTGGCCAGGGACTTCGAGAGGGCCAAGATACTGGCCAGGTTCAACCCAGATCTGGCGGAGGAGAACGAGATATGGAGAGCCATGACAGGCCATCTCCACACGATGGTGGCCCTGGCGACGACGGCAACCTACCTGCTTGCTGTGATGATCTTGGGACTGAGGGAGGGCACGCTCCCCAGGCTGGCCACCTACCTGGTCATCCTGGGGGAGCTGGTCATGGCGGTCTCATCATACTCGGTCTGGTTCTTCGGGAAGGTGGCCCACCTTATAATAACTCCAGCTGCCCTCCTGCTGATAGCCTCCACGCTGATCCTCTCCTTCATGGTGAGGAGCGTCTCTCGAGGCTTCCTAGATCCCAAGGGACCCCTCCTCTGGGGGATCAGGCTGGGCAACCTGTGGACTTGGGCCTTCATAGCAGTACCAGGGGCCCTGGTCGCCATGAGCCTGAGGAGACCCCTCTTCTTCGACCCTGAGTTCAGGAACGAGGTCTGGGACTGGGCGGAGCTATCCTACAACATAGGGCATTGGCACGAGATACTCCTCCTCTGGGGCGTAGTCCTCCTCCTGGTGTACATCTCCCAGCTGAGGGGTTACGGAAGGCTGGCCTCGATCTCAGGCTGGCTCTCCCTCACGGGGATGCTCCTGGCGATGGCCGCGATCAACCTCTACATGCTGGCGAACCCGCCTGGCAGGTACTCACCCAATCCCTACTCCAACTTCTGGCTCTCCCATCTGGTCGAACCCGGCCTTGTGGTGATGTCGGCCGGGATAGTCCTCTCCTACCTGGCCTTTCTCCTGGACCTCCTGAGGCCCAGAGGGGCCTGAAATCTTTTTAATATCACCGGAGGGCCCTCCCAAGGTGGGCAGTGGGCATGAGCAAGCCTGATCCTCTCAGGCTGGGAGTCCTCCTTCTCGGAGTCGCAGCAATCTTGATGGCCTCGGTGATCCTCCACGCCTACTACACGGGCCTCATATTGAGGCAGACTCCGGGGGAGAGTTTTTATGCATACTGCAGCTTCAGGGTTGTGATAATTCATGCGAACGAGGAGCTGAAAGACGTAAGAGTTCTCAAGCCGAATGGGGAGGTCATATGCGAGATAAAGAGCATCGCCAGGGGTTCAGATGATGTCTGCGCAGTCCCCTCTGACGGCGTCTACATAGTGCGGGTGGGGGATGTCAAGAGGGCGGTCACCTGCCAATCCGCGCCCGTGAGTCCGGCTCCAGGAGATTGATTCGGGCCTTGCTCTTGCTAACTCTGGGAATTCCCGGGCTCAAGCCTGACCAGCTGACTGGGCCCGGCCTCACCCCTCACCTGACCTCACGACCAGCACGCTGCAGGGCGCGTGCCTCAGAAC
>MAIU01000100.1 GCA_003344655.1 Candidatus Korarchaeota archaeon NZ13-K | reverse complement strand
CTGTATGTAGTACCTCATCTGGACAGCACTGGCCACAGCATCTATGAGTCCCAGATCATCCTTTGAGTTCAGAATCTCGATATATGGATATTTTGCGATCTTCTCGGCCATTCCAAAAGGTATCTGGGCTGATTCCTTCGTCAGCAGGAGCTTATCGTAGTTCATCTGAATTAGTCCTCCACCTCCACCACCCAGTGCAAATCCTCCCATTTACATCACACCTCCCCGTACAACAACCTGGCCTGATATATTGATCCAGTAGCTCCGGGATTCACGTTAACTATGCTTATCGTGCTTCCCGGATTAGCCGGCAATCCCTCATTCATCGCTATAAAGTCAGCGTACTGTACAACGCCTTTTCCTCCTAGGGGCACTCTGATGCTGTAGGCTGCACCACCTGATGTCCACTTTACCAGGAAGTCGTTTCCTTCCGATGCCATGATGAAGAAACCGTATATGTACCCTGATTTTCCTGTGCTGACTGTCTTGCTCACCAGGGCTGCGCCTGCAGCTGGAGCCGATACCTCACCACCATGAACCCAGCTCGGTACTACATTCCTACCCCATCTGTAAAGCCTGGCCAATACGCTTAATGCTACATCCAGGTTCTGTAGCTTGGCAAAATCTGAGCTCCAGTCCCTGGCTGTCACTGGAGTCCCATTTATCCCGATTATTTCCACTCCTGGTGCTGTGCCGAGCTCAAAACGTTGTGTCTGTGTGTTATACCTCAGGGGAAATGAGAGGACAGGTGTTAGCTTGTTGTTCAGCTTGAATAGGTTTAGCTCAGCATCTGTTGCCAGCTGGAATCTTAGCATCGGATCTATGACGGTTACCTCGTCTGCCTTGGCTCTCTGCGCTGTAGAGAGCTTTCTAGTCACGTAGCGCTTTTTGTAGCTCACGTGACCACCTTTTACTTGGTGGTCTCATCATACACGACGGTGACTATTACTGTCGCATCGGGTGATGTTGAATTGGCAGCAGTTAACACCAGCTCATCTCCGGCGTCAAGCGTGCAGTCTGCAGGTACTGGCAGCTTGTACGTGTTTATATCCTCAGCTGTGAGCTCATTTAGCCTAAAGGTGCCCTTGTTCAGGTATATTGTGACACCTGATGTGGCCGAGCAGTACGGCCTCAGCTCTATCAGCTTCCAGCTGGTCTTTGCCGGCACAGCTCTCTTGTCGAGTTGTGTCTCTGAGCTTACGGCCTTTGCTGTTCCCCTCAGCACAATTGTCTTTACCGTCATCCCACTTCACCTCCTCGCAACCGACCAGAGGCCTATTAAGCAGAGGAGCTCTGAGTTGGCTGCCACTGCATTCGTGCCATCGTACACAGCATCCATGTTTATGGTCAGCTTGTGACCCGGAAGTATGCTGTATGCTGGAGTCGTGAATATGTCCATTGTGTTTATGTCGGTCACAATAAGGTTCTTACCTAGCTCAACACTTATCCCCTTGTGGTCTATCGGCGAATAGAGCTCGAACTCCTCGTCCCACATGTGCAGGTAGGTTGGCCTCGTTCCCGCATTTGCCACGGAGCCAAATGACAGGGCCTTGAGGTCTATCTGCCTTCCTGATGGCATCACATATCCGTCCTTCACATCCGGGAAACCTGTTGGATATATAGCTGTGTCCAGGCTGTAGTTCCCTGAGGCATTTATCGCTCTGCTGTGCGTTATCATGGCGAATAGTATCCTGTTCTCTGATCTGCTCCTCCCAAGCTTTGTCTTGTCTATCCCCGGCTTGCCCACGCTGTAGAGCACGTGTACGGTCCCTGGTGCTGAGCTGAACACAAGCGTTATGTCCTCATCTTGATCTGCCTCGAAATAGGTGTCCGGCCCGTATAGGTCTCTCAGCAGCTGGCAGATTGAGTAGTCTGAGATTGATCCCTTGTATGGTGCTACATAAAGGCTGTCTCCCCAGGCTATCGGTATCCTGGTCACCGTGCTCGTTCCTATCACTACATCCATGTAGCTCTTGTTTGCTGGTCCATCTATCCAGATCTCCTCGATCCTGTGGCTCTCACCTGACTTGGCTGGGATGACAGCTCTTGTGGGGCTGTCGAACCTTGTGTACCTCAGGCTAAAAATATCGGGTACGGCAGGCCTGGCTGCCAAATCACATCACCTTCTCAGCTCACGTTCCCAGCAGCTCCTTCTTCTTGTCCACCAGCGCCTTGACCACAGCCTTTACCCTGTTGTCAACGTTCGTTATAGGATCGGCCGTCCTGTCAGGCAGCTCCAAGGAAGCCAGCGTCTCGAAATACGGCCTCACGTTCTCCTTCCACTTGTCAAGCTTGGCTCTTAACCCTGGCCCTATCCTTGTGGCTCCCACCTCAGTGGCAGGCTTCCTCCAGTCCTTCTCCTCATCGAGCTTCGCTATCTTCTTCTGCCTCCTCTTCTCCGCAGCAGCTGCAGTTACCCCATCGCTGTAGTTCTTCTCTGCAGCATCTGAGGCAGCCTTGTCCTTCCACTTCGCTCTCTGGACGGCCTTCTTGTACCTGTCAGGTATCACTGAGACTGCTCCCTCAAGGTTGCTCTTCGCCTCATCAAGAGGCGGGACCTCTATCTTCTCCGGCACCACCTATCACCTCCTCCCATATTTTACCCAGGTAGGGAGACCTGAGATGAGGCCTCCCATGCAGAAAAGCCCAGGCGATATATTTAAATATGACATGGATAGGCTATCTCCTGGTGATCCTGGTGAAGGATGTCCTGAGCTCAAGATATGCGAAGTGGCTCGAGAGGATGGTCCAGCTGAGGAAGGAGGCAGATGAGATGGACGGCTATCAGTTCGCCAGGATGCTTGTCAGGGCCTCAATCGGCACACTAAGGCTCTACAGGGCTGCTGGCCTCAAACCGATCAAGCACAGCATGCTTGAGACAATCCTCAGGCTTGATCATCTGTGGGAAAAGGATCCACAGGCCTTTAAGTGCACAATAGCTGCGATCAAGCTGAGGTTCGGGGAGGTGGATGTCTCCGATGTCCTCCCAATTCTGGAAAAAGATGAGGATCACGACTCCGGCTGATATCCTCGAGGCACCTCTTCCACACTTCCAGTATGCTGAGAAGAGAATCTTCCAGGCATATATACTGGAAACCGGAAAATTCGGATTGTGGGCCTTCGACATCCCATTACCCCATGATGAAAAACTGCTTGCTGAGAAGATCAAGGACCCACTTGTGCGTGAGATAGCAAAATATCTCACGGCGAAGAAGGTGGATGCTGCTTTCTCAACAGCTGCAGGATGGGAGATATGCGAGATAAAGAGACGGCCGTTGTTGAGTGGTATAGGGCAGCTCTTGGGGTACAAGGACCTGTGGTCCGAGATATACCGGGATGAGCCGATATCTAAACTTATATACGTTACTGTCATAGATGACCCTCAGATAAGAACAATATGCGAGAGAAATGGAATAGAGTTCTATGTAGTACGTGGGTTAGAATATCTTGGAGCAAGATGGTGAGGTGAAATAATGCCCTGTTATATAACACCTGACAAAACCAGGATAAAGATAACCAATCCTGAAACCGGTAGAGTGGAGTGCGCAGTCCTTGAGGCAATTCATCACGATTATGCGATCTATCGATTTCCCTCTACTGGTAAAAAAGTCCTGATCCTGTGCACGGAGCTAGCTAGATTCGAGAGCTGCTAGATGATATAC
>MAIU01000099.1 GCA_003344655.1 Candidatus Korarchaeota archaeon NZ13-K | reverse complement strand
GAGCAGAACGCGTGAGACGAGCGTTGAAGGGTCAACGGCCTCTGGGGATTCCACGTAGTCGTAGGCTATGTTCACGCCTCCGACCCTGTGAATGTAGAAGTATTTTCCGTTTACGGGTTCAGGTAGGATGCATGCGTCTTTGTCGTCCACTCCTGGCGGAGAGATTATCTTCGGCCTTGACCATTTCCAGTTTCGGCTGAGGAAGTCTTCCACGCTTATTGAGGTCACAGCAACCTTCGGCGGGTTGACGTTGTCGTAGGCCGTGTAAAACATGTAAAGCCTGCCGCCCATCCTTACAACCCTTGGATCCTCGCATCCAGAGTGGCCCGGAGTGGCCTTCATCTCGAAGGGTTCCCTTGGAACGTAGACCGGCTCATCTAAAACCTCCTTCACCGTGAACCCGTTGTCGGTTACCGCCATGCCTATCGTGGAGGTTTTGTCCTGGGAAAGGGCTCTGAAGAGTATGTAGATGCTCCCCTCAAGCTCTATTGCAGCGGGGTTGAAGGTTGCGACGCTCCGCCACCCGAAACGCTTGTCAGGCGCGATGATCGGGTTTTTGGCGTACCGTTTAAAAACGGATTTCAAGCCGCCCTTAAGGATCCTTCTAAGGTGGCTCAGCCTAGCCGTCGCTAAACAGCAGACCGTGTCGGCGGCGCCGTAATAAAGCCTTATCCAGCCTCCGCGTTTGATGGCTGAGGATGGGAAGATGACCCTTGGAACGTGGCCGTAAACTTCGTACACTTCCTCGGGAACCATGAAGGGATACTGGGTTTTAGCTATAACCCTCCTCGGGTCGTCTTTGTCGAGGAGCAGGGCTTCAACACCAAAAACCCTCTCCGAATCTGAAAAGTAGTTTTGGATGTATGAGTATATGAGGAGCCAGCTCTCCTCCACCTCTATGGGCGGAGCTCCGACCTCTATGTGGTCCCTCGGCGACCTCCTCGGATCCGGCCTCAACGCCCAATCCATGTATTGCCGGTACCACTCATCCATCTCAGTATACCATACTGACGGGTCATCGCCCAACTGGGCGATGCATATTTGGGCTGGAGGCTTGTCCGTGTGAACGGTCAGGATCGCCGTAAGCTTTCCGCCTATACGTTTTGGGAAAAGGGCCATGGCCTTAGCGTTGAACGGCGTGACGAGATATTTTCCATCAATCTTTTCGAGGTCCCTGCTTACTGCAACCCCAACCCTGATCCCTTCAGGTTTAAGCGGCAGGGTTGAAATGGCCGTGTAGAAGATGTAGTATTTCCCTTCCATGTATGTTACCCTTGGATCTTCGCATCCAAACCTCTCCCACTCCATCTCCGGACATACGAGACAACGCCTTCCCGTGAAGTGCACTCCATCCCTGCTCACGGCGATGCCTATTGAGCTGAAGCTTGACCCCTGCTTCTTCAAAAGGTCTGAGGATGAGATTGCGCGGTAAAGCATATAGTATCTGCCGTCCCTCAGGATGACCGAGGGATTGAAGGTGGCGTAGGCCTCCCACGAGTTCTCCCTCACCGGAAGCAGGATGGGGTTTTCCTCGTATCGCCTTATCATAAGGCCTCCCCTTTGCCGCTTTCAAGCAGCAGCTCAACAAGCCTGCTGAGGCTTCCCCTAGCAACGCAGACGTAGCTGTCGGCTGCTCCATAATACACCAGCAAATCGTCACCCTTCGCAACTGCGCCGGTCACGTATATCACGCCAGGCTTGAACCCCTCATATTCATACGCCTCAGTCGGCTCAAGCACAGGGGCATCTGCCACCGCCAAGACACGTTTCGGATCATGCAAATCCAGAAGCATAGCGCCAACCTTGTATTTCTCAGGCTCCCTGGCGTCCGTTGCGTGGTAAAGTAGAAGCCAACCATCCCCTGTTTCTATTGGCGGGGCAGCCGCCCCCCTCACACGCATCTCCCAGCCACCCCTCCAAAGACTGAAGCCTTCATCAAACACGCTTCGAATGTGGAAGCCCTCCGGAACTTCAAGGGAGTCAAGATATTCAATTTGCACCGTAGGCGACAAACTGTGCAGAACCGCATACTTGCCTTCAAACTTCTTTGGAAATAAAACCCAGTTTTTATGAGGTTCGCCTGGAGGCGAAATGATCCTAGGCCTAGCCCAATCCCACTCCTTCTCAAGGAAACTTTCAAGGTTAATGGACGTTAACGCCACTCCCAAGTCTAAGCCATCATAAGCCGTATAAGTCATGTAAAGCCTATCCTCGCCGTCAACGCGCACCAACCTCGGGTCTTCAGCGCCCAAAAACGAGCCTCCAGAAGGGCTCACGAGAGGTGTGGCCGCGCTTTCGCCTTTATGCTCGTAAACAGGATAGCTAAGCCGCTCGACGATTCGGAGGGCGTCGACGCTTGAAGCGTAACCTAAACGTGAAATCCAGTCCTCGCCAATAGCCCTGTACAGGAGGTGAACCCTGCCCTCAACGTATGCAGCTCCAGGATTAAACGTCTGCCTGCTCTCCCACCAAAACCCGCTCCTAGGCGAAATTATTGGGTTAGAAGGATGCTTTCTAAAAACTTGCGAAAAACCTGTGGAATCCACTTTTTCAAACTGGTCGTCCACGCGCATTTCCGTTCAAACCTCAATTAAACCAAAATCAGCAATAAATTTAAACGCATCCTTACTTAGTCGCCTTCCTATTATAGTAGGAGAGCGGGTGCCTGACCCTCTTGCACAGTTCGTCCGACTCGACGCAAAGCCCGTGCGTCCTAAGCGTGTCGCACCTGGCGACGTGTACTTGGTTCTTGAACCCCATCCTAAGGAACGTAGCCTGTTACCTCCTTGTATATCGTCCTGAAGAATTTAACATATTCCATGGCTCGACGTTTTGAAATCTTCAGAATTTCCGCCACATCCTCGGGGCGAAGGTTCTGAACACCATTCTCTTGGATGACACCCATCTGTTCTGGTTCAGCTGGGGAAGCCTGAAGCTAGCCACACATAAAGGGCACATGGTTTTGCCTTTTGAGGTTCATGAACACTCAAAGAAGTTTATGGGCTGGAAGGTTAAGGGCTCAAGGCTTATGAGGAGAAGTGGTGATTTCTTCCTACACGTGACCTTCAGAAAGGAAGTTGAGGAAAAGAAGCCTGAAGGCGTGCTGGGCATGGATGTTAACGAAAAAAGTATAGACCTCCTGTGGTTAAGCCTGACAAGGTAAAATTCATAAAGGTAGACATAAGCCAAGCGAAATACGTTAGAGACAGATATTTTAGGAAGAGGAGGAGTATCCAGAGAAAGACGTTGGGAAAGACGGAGGCTAAGCTGCTGGCGAAATATTCTGGAAGAGGCGAGTAAACGATGTGCTCCACAAGGCTTCAAAGATTATAGCTCATATAATCGCTGAAGAGAACGTTAAGCCTGTAATGGAGGAGCTCACCGACATCAGGGAGAAAATACGGTACGGCAGGAAAATGAATAGGAGGCTCCATAATATGCCGTTCAGGAAAATTCAGTTTTATTGCCTACAAGTCGGCTGAGAATGGCTTTAAGCCAGAACATGCTAAAGCCAAGAACACTTCTAGGACGTGCCCGATGTGTGGCGGGTTGAATAAGCCGAATGGGCACGTCTATAAATGTAAGAGGTGCGGCTTCCAAGCGGACAGGCATCTCGTAGCCGCTTGGAACATAGCCGCAAAACTCCCCATGTGCCGTCCTTTACCGTTGGCGGCGAAAGCCACC
>MAIU01000098.1 GCA_003344655.1 Candidatus Korarchaeota archaeon NZ13-K | reverse complement strand
ACAGCTGAATTCGCCCTAAAGGCCCTGCTCATAAAGAAGACTGGATACAAGCCCTACACCCACTCGATATCCGAGCTCCTTGATGCGCTCTCGGAGATATTGGACGTACCGGCCAAGGTTAGGGAATGCGAAGGCTTAGAGGAGCACTATGTTCAGGCTGGATATCCTGGCGCTAGGCTCAGGGATTACAGAAGAGGCTGAAAGCTGTAAATTGTGCTGAGGTGATCATATTTCGAGGGGATTCTTGCGGAGGACTGTTGAGGGAGGAAAGGCTTAGAGAGATCGTTGACAGGTTTGAGGTGACGGTCATCCTCTTTGGATCTAGGGCAAGAGGGGGATCTACTCCAGCGAGCGATTATGACCTCCTGATAATCTACGATGACCCTGCTGAGCTGGAAAAGCTTCTGAGCTCTTTCAAGGACGCCAGAGTTCCTGCCGATGTACATGCCTTCACCCTGAAAGAATGCTCTAAATAAAATGCCGACCTCGACCATAATTCTGGATGCCTTAGAAGAGGGGATCGTGCTGGAGGAGAGCATCTCGCTGGGACCTCTCAGGGAGGGGCTCAGATCGCTGAGGGATAAGGGTACAGAAAGTCAGAGAGGGGATGGGTCCTGAGGATCAAGGGTGCCAAATCTTGACTCGTTCTCGGCGATTGTGAAGCCCAACTTTTAACACTTCTTGGGTGTGTCCCTTTGACATCTCCGACGAGTCCAGACTTGGTTTCATTCGCCATAAGAGGTGTGATATGGAGTGGGTTTGTCCAGCTCTAGGCCTGAGGGCTCTCTTAAAGCGCAAATTCAAGCCGATCGTCAAAACACATCCCGGATATGCGGATGAGGGAGTGCGGATAATCGACTTTAAATACGTAAATTAATGATGATTAATTACCGATGACCAAGATGACCATGATCCCGATCAGCGAGAGGGTGAAGGAAGAACTCAGGGAGCTGCTTGAATTAGACTACGAAGAGATTAAGGTGAGGGGATGGGCGAGAGAGTATTATTAGACACAGATTACCTGATCGAGTATTATGTTATATGTTAAGGGAAATAAGTTGCTTCCTTCCTCGATGCTCATCATCGCACCCACGAAGTTTACCTCGCCCATAACCTTTTGGCGGGGCTATTGGGTCGTGGGTGGCGGTCTGGCCAAACGGAGCGATCGCACCCAAGTTTATAGCACCTCTCATGCCCAGATGGGATCTCGGGAGGAGTTCCCCATCATATCAACCCTTCTGACATAAGAGCTTCCCCCTAGCATCGGATGAGCTACGGCCCAAGAGACCCACGGATCGTTCAAGCCTGAGCTGGATCGTCTTCCATGAGCATCGAAATCGAGGCTCAGGAATCCTGTCTAGACCACATGCTCCTCGGAAGCCATTCATTAAACCGGCGATCCTCCACCTCCCAATAGCCGCGGCATCAAGTGTTCATCCTCTCTGGTCCCTGATAGGGCCGGGATGAATGCGTGTGAGCTAGCTCTCCAAAGCGTCATCTAATGTCATGTCAGACTCCGATTGAAGTCGGGGGAGCGGACTTGAGAATGGGAATCCGTGATGCGCTATCGATGAGATCCGCCTGATCCAGGGGAAATACAGCCATCACGTCTGATCACGCGTCCTCAGAGTCTGCCCGAGGATGACTCGCGAGCCTGGGAGTTGACTCGCGAGGGGGATGCGCCGCATCACCCACTGACCAGCTTGGAAAGTGAAACCCGTGAAATGAAAAGGTCATGGGTCGGACGGGATGGGAGAGAGTGAGGAAGCTAGCCGACCACGGTCACGATGACCCTCCTCTCCCTGGGGCCGTCCAGCTCGACCAGGAGCAGGTTCTGCCAAGTCCCCCTCAGGAGCCTTCCGGAGGACACGGGGAACGCTCTGGATGCCCCCAGGAAGGCCGAGGCCAGATGGGCGTGAGCGTTATCATCCACCCTATCGTGCTCCCATCCCTCCCTGACGAACTCCTCCCTCAGCTTCCTGATTATGTCCCTGAGCAGTCCGGGCTCGCTCTCGTTCGCTATGAGCGCTGCAGTTGCGTGGGGCAGGTGAACGAGGCAGATGCCCTCAGCTATGCCTGACCTACTCACGGCCCCCTCAACCAGGTCGGTTATGTCCACTAGCTCTATCTTCGATCTGGTCCTCAGGGTGATCACCTCGCTGTACGAGGTCATCTATCACACCCCGCCGACCGGCTAATCGACGGTGAAGTAGACCCTCTTCTTCCCCCTTCCCTTGTTCTCCACCTTCAGGAGCCTCACACTCCCTATCTCCCCCGTGTTCCTCACGTGGGGCCCTCCGTCGGCCTGCACATCTATGCCGGGTATCTCCACGATCCTCAGCACCTCCAGGCTCGGGGGCATCCTCTCGGCAAGCTTCACGATCCCCTCAATCCTTAGTGCCTCCTCCCTCGGGAGGAAGTATACCTTAACCTCCAGGTTCCTGGAGGCTATCTCGTTAACCCTCTCTATGGCCTCCTCGAAGACGCCCCTCTCCCCCCTCTCCAGACTGAAGTCGGATTTCGCGTACTCAGGGTCTATGTGCCCTCCCGTGACCAGGGCGCCCCTCTCCCTGTAGAGGACGGCCGAGAGTATGTGATCGGCTGTGTGGAGCCTCATGAGCCTGTACCTCCTCTCCCAGTCCACCAGGCCCCTGACAAGATCACCCTCCCTGAAATCAGGCTCTGAGCCGAGGATGTGGGCCACCTCAGGATCCTCCTCCACCCCTATGACCTCGTACCTCCTGCCCCCGAACTCCAGATAGCCCCTGTCGTCGGCCACCCCTCCGGAGAGGGGATGAAACGCGGTCCTCTCTAGGTAGACCCTGTTCCCCCTGACCCTGACCACTCTCGACTCGAAGTCCGTGATGTAGGAGTCCAGCTGGTAGATGAGCTGGGTCATACTGACATGTAGCTTTCAGGGGATAAAAGGATTGCTGGCTCTAATGAGCCCGGCTCCCGATTTCAGGTCAATTCTCAGCCATAATCTCCCCGTTTCCCCTGAGGGGAGTATCGTAACTCTGGAAGATCAGTTCCTCCGAGGGTCGGCTTGAGCATTTTCAGGAACCCGAAAGCTCCGAGTGACCAATGCAATCGCGATCCCATGGCAGTTTAGAGGTCCGAAAGACCTCTTTGAACCATTTGAGCAAGATCCCGAGACCGATCTGTGACCATCTAGTGCTGAACTGCTGGGGACGATCAGGCGAGCTCCTTGATCACTGGCCTTATCTCCACACCCAGAGCGCGGGCCGTTTCATGTGCTCTGTGATCCACGAAGCCTCCTATCATCAGCATCCTCGGCCTGACTCCCACGACCTTCTCGTACAACTTCCCTATCATGTGGAGCTCGTGGACGTCCCCCTTACCCACCCTCGACTTCACCTCGATGAGGATGTGCTCCCCGTTCCTGACGACGAGGTCGACCTCGACGATCGAGGGGTAGCCATAGACCATGCCTTCCCCGTCCAAGTGGACCCATCTCTCCACCTTGGCCGTGCCCAGGACCTCCTCGACCACGTACCTCATGGCCTCTCTGAAGCTCTCCTCGGTCATCACGCCGAAGCGATGGGCGATGACGATGACTGTTCTCCTGAGCTCCAGCATCTCGCTCTCGATCGAGATTAACCTCTCCTCAAGCTTCTGTTGCCTCTCCTCAAGCCTCTGCTGTCTCTCCTCGAGCCTCGCGAATCTCTCCAAGATCTCCACGTATCCCAGTGAGCCCATC
>MAIU01000097.1 GCA_003344655.1 Candidatus Korarchaeota archaeon NZ13-K | reverse complement strand
CGTGGTCAGGCTAAACGGCAGGATAAACAAGGCGGGGGCGATAAAGCCGAGGTTTCCCGTCAAGGCCAACGAGTTCATGAGGTGGGAGAGGATGTACCTGCCGGCTGAGAACGTCGGCGTCATAGTGGTCTCGACGAACCAGGGAGTGATGACCCACAGGGAGGCGAAGAGGAGGGGAATAGGGGGGGTTCTCATAGCCTACTGCTACTGAGGTGGTCGAGATGGGAAGGTACCCTAAGCTAGTTACCTCGGCGATCGAGCTGAGCGTTCCCATACCTGAAAACGTTAGGGTCTCTGTATCAGGAAGCAGGGTGAGGGTTGAGGGCCCCAAGGGGGTTCTGGAGAGGGAGTTCAACGGTGAGATGGTGGAGCTCTCCGTCGAGGACGGCAGGGTGAGGGTGAGGACCTTCGGGAGGAGGAAGTTCAACAGGGCCTACCTCGGCACGGTGGCTGCTCACCTAAGGAACATGATGAGAGGGGTCACGGAGGGGTTCAGCAGGGAGATGGTCATAGTTTACGCTCACTTCCCGATGAAGGTCGAGGTTGATGAGAAGAGGAAGCTGGTGAAGATATCCAACTTCCTGGGTGAGAAGGCGCCGAGGTACGCTAAGATAGTTGGGGACACCAAGGTAAGGGTGGAGGGTGACAGGATATACATAGAGGGCATATCGAAGGAGGACGTGGGTCAGACGGCAGCTAACATAAGACTGGCGACCAAGATAAAGAGGAAGGATCCCAGGGTCTTCATGGATGGTATTTACGTGGTGAGGTGAGATGGGCTCGGAGGAGAGGAGGAGGTTGTTGAGGAGGCTGAGGAAGAAGAAACCAAGGTTCCTAAACCTCGCGCTTCACTTGAAGCTGGGCGCCGTGAAGAGCTGGAGGAGGCCCAGGGGAATCGATAACAAGCAGAGGCTGAAGCTCAAGAGCAGGCCGAAGCAACCAAGCATAGGGTACAGGAATCCTGAGGAGGTCAGGGGGCTCCATCCCTCGGGCAGGAGGCCCGTGATCGTTCGCAACCTGAGGGAGCTTAGGGAGCTGGCCGAGAGGGGGAAGGATGTCATAGTCTACATAGCCCACACGGTCGGGGAGAGGAAGAGGAGCCTGATGAGGGAGGAGGCTTCCAAGCTCGGACTTAAGTTGGCGAACTGAGGTGAGGTCCATGGATCTCGAGTATCAGAAGAGGTTGGCCGCCAAGGTCGCCGGCGTCGGCCTCGACAGGGTGAGAATAAACCCGGAGAAGGTCGAGATGGTGAGCGAGGCGGTGACCAGGGATGACATAAGGAGACTGATAAGGTCCGGGGCGATAGAGATCCTGCAGAAGAGGGGAGTGAGCAGGGCTAGAGCCAGGGCTAGGCGCAGGAGGAGGGGCCCGGGTAGCAGGAAGGGAGGGAAGTACTCCAGGCTCTCAAGGAAGGAGAGATGGGTCAAGAGGATAAGGGCCCTCAGGAGGGAGCTAAGGAGGATGAGGGATGAGGGGGTGATAGATGCGAAGACCTACAGGGAGCTCTACAGGAGGCTATCGACCTTCGGCAGCGTCTCGCAGCTCAGGGCTCACGTGGCGAGGGGGTGATCGAATTGGCGAGATCTGGAAGGTACAAGGTGAAGTTCAGGAGGAGAAGGGAGGGAAAGACCGACTACCTGAAGAGGCTGGCCCTCTTGAAGAGCAGGAAGCCAAGGGTGGTTGTGAGGAGGACCAACAGGTACGTGATAGTCCAGTTCGTCAGGTTCAGGGAGGAGGGGGATGAGGTCATGGCCTACGCCTTCTCCAAGGAGCTAGAGAGATACGGCTGGATTTACGGGGGGAAGAACCTACCGGCCGCCTACCTAACCGGATACCTGGCCGGTCTGAGGGCCAGGAAGGCGGGAATAAGCGAGGCCATCCTGGACATAGGGAGGTTCCCCTCCACCAGGGGGTCGAGGCTCTACGCCGCCCTAAAGGGTGTCCTGGACGCCGGCGTGGAGGTGCCCCATTCCGATGAGATACTGCCGGATGAGGAGAGGATAAGGGGAGAGCACATATCATCCTTCGCCTCCAAGCTCAAGGAGGAGGACAGGGAGCTGCTGGAGAGGCAGTTCTCGGACTACCTAAGGAGGGGGGCCGATCCAAAGATGATCCCCGAGGTCTTCGAGAGGGTCCTGGAGGAGGTCAGGGCGAACCCCTTCAGGAACGGTTAAAGGTGCTCGCATGAGGAGGTGAGTGTATGTCCGAGGAGGAGTTCGAGGTGGAGAGGGCGTGGGTGCCCAGGACGTGGATAGGGCGCCTCGTGAGTGAGGGGAAGATAAGGAGCCTTGAGGAGATACTGAGAAGGGGCATACCGATTCAGGAGCCCGAGATAGTGGATGCCCTCGTTCCGGGGCTGAAGGAGGAGGTCATAGAGGTGATAAGAGTGCAGAGACAGACGGATGCCGGAGAGCTAACTCAGCTGAGGGTGGTGGTCGCCGTCGGGGATGGGATGAACTACGTGGGGGTCGGAAAGGGGAAGGGGAAGGAGTTCAGCGTGGCCCTGGCCGATGCCGTCAGGAACGCCAAGCTGAACATGGTCAAGGTGAGGAAGGGATGCGGATCTTGGGAGTGCGGCTGCGGGAGGCCTCACTCGATAGCAGCTGCCGTCACGGGCAAATCGGGATCCGTCAGGGTCACTCTGCTACCGGCCCCGAGGAAGCTCGGTATAGCAGGGAACGAGACTGCCAAGATAGTTCTAGGCCTGGGAGGCCTTCAGGATGTCAGGGTATTCTCCAAAGGACACACCAGAAACAGGATGAACTACGCCTTCGCCCTGCACGATGCCCTCACGAAGCTGCTCAGGATGAACCTCCCGGGAGACTGGAGGAGGTGACCCCCTCCGTTTTTAAACTCTCCCTCCGGTGTCGCGTGGAGCGCACTCGTTAGGCGCGGCGGCGCTCGATGGCGGGTGCGCCCGGGGTGATGGGACTTGGAAGGGGTTCCCTTGATGGCCGTGATCAGGATAAGGGGTAGGGTTGACGTGAAACCCGATATTAGGATGACCTTGGAGATGCTGCACCTTCGCAGGAAGTTCTGGGCCACGCTGGTGCCCCTCACGGATTCCTACAGGGGGATGCTCCACAAGGTCAAGGACTACTCGACCTACGGCGAGATAGACAGGGACACGTTGATAGCCCTGCTCAGGGAGAGGGGGGAGCTCAGGGAGGGAGGAAAGCTGAGCGATGAGTGTCTGGTCGCTAACAGCGAGTTCTCAACGATAGAGGAGCTAGCGGATGCTCTACTAGCTGGAGAAGCCCAGATTCACAAGCTCAGGTGGATGAAGCCCTACTTCAGGCTCCATCCTCCCAAGGGAGGATTTAAGAGGACCACGAAGAGGGCATGGAACGACGGAGGGGAGCTGGGGTACAGGGGGAAGGAGATAAATACGCTTCTCAGGAGGATGATATGATGAGCTCCATACCCAGGAGGCGTAAGAAGTCGAGGAAGATGAGGGGATCGAGGCTCCACGGATACGGCCTGCAGAGGCAGCACAGGAGGAGCGGGAGAAGGGGAGGGTTCGGGATGGCAGGGACCAAGAAGCACCTCTGGACCTGGATTACAGCCTATGAGCCGGACTACTTCGGGAGAGGAAGGAGGGGATTCAAGAGACCCAGGGCGGTGACCAGGGAGGTGAGGAGCTTGAACCTGGATGAGCTGGAGGAGATGATCCCAGCTCTCATGTCCTCGGGCTTCGCGAGGGAGCTGGAGGACGGGAGGATAGAGATAGACCTGGGCAGGGTGGGCTACAACAAGCTGCTGGGC
>MAIU01000096.1 GCA_003344655.1 Candidatus Korarchaeota archaeon NZ13-K | reverse complement strand
GGCCAGAATTGCTGGGTTTCGGCCGGGAACCTGAAGAGGGAGTCCGTGGAGGACAGGGTAGACCATATGAATGCTTCGGGCTCTAGGGAGGACGTAAGCTCTTGGAGCCGATCTATCGATTCCGAGATATTTTTGAAAAGCAATAAAGCTTCCCTTGAATCTCTCTTCAGCATCATGAGCTTCACGAGATCCCCCATTCCCTCATAGATTCTCCTTCGCTCCTCCATCATCTCCTCGAGCAGCGTGGCGTTCCTCACTATGGCCCGCACCCTGCCGAGCTCACCCTCGATCCGCGATACGTTGGAGAGGAGCCCGAGCATGCTGGCCGATGAGGGAGCGACGTAGATCTCCTCAGATTGCGAGAAGCTTGAATTCCCAATGGAAACGGTCGCTATGATCCTGTAAATCCCCGGCCTCAGGGGATCAATTGGTATGAGGGCGCTGGCGTTGCCCGACACCTCCATCCAGATGGTCCTGGAGAGTAGCTCCCTCTCACCCTCCAGCACCGCAAGTCTCACATGAGCGGGTCCGCCCGGCATCCCGGATAGGCTGAGGGTGACGTTGAACCCGGAGGACTCATCCGCCCAATGAGGGAGGGTCAGCGAGATGCTTGCTGTATTTGCGGTCAGCTGGAGGAGCTGGATCGTGAGGACCAGCATCACAAGGGCTTCCCTTCTCATCCAGTTCGGGCCCTGGAGGTCCGGATAAAAAGTTCGCGCGGATGCCGGCTCTTGAGGTTATGAATGAGAACCACAAGCTTATCTTTATCTGAAGCGCTGGTTGGGCTGTGGTAAGATGGAGATGTTCAGGACCCAGGACTGGAGGACCGAGAAGCACGTCCCGGTCATAGAGGTGGTGGAGAGGAAGGATAACACCTTCACGGTCAGGGTCACTGTTGGCAAGGAGATACCCCATCCGAACACGACGGAGCACCACATAAGGTGGATCTCCCTCTACTTCTGGCCGGAGAACGATCCCTATCCGTTCGAGATAGGGAGGGCCGATTTCAACGCCCACGGGGAGTCCGTGCAGGGACCGAACACTAGCGGCGTTTACACCGAGCCCATAGCTTACTTCACCTTCAAGGTGGCCAAGCCAGGGAAGCTGGTGGCCTTCAGCTACTGCAACATCCACGGCCTCTGGAGGAACGAGGAGGATCTCAAACTCTGATCACCCCATCCCTTTTTTAATTCATCCCCCCATCCCCGCCTGAAAAGCGTGGCGTGAGATCCAAGGCGGCCCGGGAAGGCTCCGGCCCGCGTGATGCAAAAATTTTTACCTTAAGGTCGGCGGTGGCCGCGTGGATCGGGTGCTCATGGGGACCCTTCACCTCGCTGCGATGCTCGGGCTTGGCTACGCCCTCAGGTCGAGGATATCGATCAATTGCGATGCCCTATCGAGGTACGTCATGTATGTGGCGATGCCGGCGCTAGCCCTCGAGAGCCTCTCAGTCGTAGCCCTGAGCGAGGGGCTCCTCAGGGCGGTCCTGGTTTACCTCCTATCGATGTTCATCATCTCCTCAGCGATCTACCTGATTGGGAGGGCCTTTCGTCTACAGAGGAGCATGATTCACCTCCTCATACTCGCCTCCAACTTCAGCAACACCGGGTTCTTCGGGATACCCTTCATCGGCTCGACATTCCAAGATCCAAGGGCCCTGCAGCTCTCGGTGATGCTCTGGATGACCACCTTCGTCCTCTCGTCGCTCCTCTGCGTCTACCTCCTGGAGGGCCTGAGGGGCGATGAGAGGCTCCTAGGGACGATCCCAAGGATCCTGAGGAATCCTATAGTCATTTCCGTCATATTGGGAATGTCCCTGAACCTCATGTCCCTCAAGATCCCAGAGGAGCTTCTCTACACCCTGGATTCCCTGGGGACCACGGCCTCCCCCCTGGCCCTCGTGTCCGTAGGGGCCTCGCTGAGGGCATCCCGATCCATCTCAGCTCGCACGCAGGGGGTCCTGATCTCCCTGAGAGCCCTATTATCACCCCTCCTCTCCCTGGTCCTAGGATCCCTGGCCGGTCTGGATCGCGTGAAGCTGGAGGTTCTGGTGCTCATGAGCGCGATGCCTGCAGCTGTGCTCCTTGGTGTCTTCAGCGAGGAGTACGACTTCCGAAAGGAGGATGTGCTCCCCTTCATCACGATATCCTCCCTCTCGGCCCCCCTCTACCTCAACGGCTGGCTCCTCCTCCTTAAACACCTCCTACCTTGATACCATCGGGACGCAGACGCTGGCCTCGGGCAGGACGGCCACGCTACCCCCGACGGAGGATAGGGCCTCCCTCAGGGCATCCTGAACGCTCCTGAATGGCTCTATTCCTATCCTCCTGAGGATCTCATCCTCCAGGTTCGTCACCGCAAGTATCCTGTAGTTCTCAAGGGCCTCTATGAGCTTCGCCGCCTTGTGGTAGCCCAGCCTGTAGTCCTCCCATATCCTCCTCTTCACCTCCTCCATCGGGCCGCTGGTGAGCAGGTCGTAGAAGTTCCTAGGACCTATCCCGTCCCAGCAGGGGGCCACCAGTATTATGATCCCTCCCCTCCTCGTGACCAGCTTCGCCGCCTCTATCGCCTTCTGAGCCTGGTAAAGGTCTATCCCCATCTGCCTCGGGGCAACTGCCACCACTATCTCAGGTTCCTCCGGCAACTTCACGGCGTAATTACCCTCAACTCGTTTTATTATTGCGTAGAATGAGTCGAAGAGGTCACCGGACTCTGCCGCCCATACCCTGCCATCACCGCTTATCGCTGTGTTCAATGAGAAGACATCCACCTCCCTGGCCACTGCCCTGGCTATCTCCTCCAGGTCCTCATGGACCGGATTGCCCTCAAGCCTTCCAAGGGCCGCCTCAGGGAGCAGGGCAAGCCTGTGGTTCCTCTCTATGGTCTCGTACATGCAGAGACCGGGGGCTATCATCTTCCTCCCCCCGCTGTAGCCCGCGAAGTAGTGGGGCTCGACGGAGCTCAGCGTTACTATTAGATCGTGCTCCAGCACCTCCCTGTTCACCATTATCGGCGTTCCCCTTCTGGTGCTGCCCAGGTCGACGAAATCGCTGGCCTTCGAATCGTGAGCCGACGTGACCCCCCTAAGGGATTCGTAGTGATGTCCGAGTATGCAGCTCCTGTACTCCTCCTCCGTTGGCGCCCTGTGGGAGCCCGTGGCCACGATTATCCTGAATTCCCCCCTGATGCGCTTGAGCACGTGATCCAGCAGCCTGGGGGTCGGTATGAGCCTGGTGGCATCGTTCACTGAGATAAGCACCCTCCTTGCGTCTATATCCTCCAACCTGGGGCCCATAGGATTCTCCAGCGAACTCTCAATAACTAGCCCCTCATCCACGCCCTCTGGTTCCCTGACCCCGAAGGAGCCCATGTACCTGTCCTCCGGCACCTCGAACCAGACTATCTCATCACCGTAAGGGACGCTGACCCTCACTGGGGATCCCGCTCGATGGCGCGCGGATTCATTAATAAGCTGAAGCTGCCGGTCGCATTATGAGGAGGCTGAGGCTTCTCCTCCAGTCCCCCGATGGGGAGCTCTCCCCCGTCTCCTTCGAGTTCAGCAGGCTTTTGCTTGGTGGATGGACCGGGAGGAACCCGGATGATGTGATGGCCCACATAGAGGAGCTGAGGAGGATAGGGGTGCCAGGGCCGGAGAGGATTCCATCATTCTTCCCGGTGGGCCAGAACCTGCTCTGCTTCGGCACGGAGGTGCAGGTCATAGGGGAGAGGACTAGCGGTGAGGTGGAGTACGTGCTCCTGCTCAGGGCCATGATCACAGCCCCCGATCAGTGAGCTGCCTTACTTATAAATTTTCCCATCCGGGGGCGGGGAATGAAAAGTAAAAA
>MAIU01000095.1 GCA_003344655.1 Candidatus Korarchaeota archaeon NZ13-K | reverse complement strand
CGTAATCATCCTCGGGACCATGGCGTCGGACGCCACGAGGATGTATGCCATGGTCTTCGGCGCATACCGCCCTGCGAGGATCGCATACCTTGTGGCCAGCGGGCCGGTCAATACCGCCTTCCACAACCCGGAACTCTACGATGCCTACACCATAGTAGCCAATAGCGAGTTTTCCAAGAGGAACCTGGAGGATTCGGGCTTCCGTGTGGACGGATACATACACCATGCGGTGGATCTCCATATCATGGATAGGGCGGGCAGGTCGCCCTACCCCTTCGACAGGCCCAAGGATCGGTTCACGTGGTTCGTCTACACCGCCAACATCGGCCCCAGGAAGGGCGTGGAGTCCTTCCTGGAGGCGTTCAGGATGGCCCAGAAGAGGACGGACTACTCGATAGGCCTGAGGGCGATAAGCAACCTGGACGGCCACCTCAAACCCGAGGATCGCTACATAATCAACCACGCCGGATTCGGGACGCTGGAATACGGCCAGGTGATGCGCTTCATAGCTGGGGGCGACTACTACCTGCACCTGGTCAAGAACGAGAGCTTCGGGCTGCCGGCCCTGGAGGCGAGGGCCCTGGGCAGGCCCCTGGTGGCCCTCAGGATGCCGCCGACCGTGGAGTTCATACCGGAGGCCGGCGCATTCTGGGTTCCCGTGTCCGAGGTCAGGAGGGTGAGGACATACGGCGTGATGGACATACTGAGCCACGAATACGACGTGGCCCAGGCGGCGGACTTGATAGTCCAGGCGCACGACGTGAGGTGGAACTACCCATCCCAATACGAGGACATGCGGGCGAGGCTGCTCGAGGGCATCGAGGAATACCACTACTCAAAGCTGTATCGGCTCTTCGCAGACATGGTTGCCGAGGCCTCCGAGGGGGGCTGAGGCGTGAGCATAACCCCGAGGTTCGTGAGGGCTGAGGATCTCCTCAAGGCGAAATACAGATATGAGGCGCTGACCGGGGAATCCGGGGCCAGGCCCCTCTACTTCGCCTTCGAGGCGATGCAGTTCCTCATGCTGACGGACTTCAAGCTGAGCCTGGAGCTTAGGCTGCTCCTGGACTTCAACTTCAGCTTCAACTTCAACCTTGACTTCACGTTCCCCTTCCAGTTCACGTTCAAGGCGGTCTACGGCCCCCTCGAGGACTGGGAGAGGGAGGAGGCCGAAAGGGAGGGGAAGAGGGTGGGCGCCTACGGGGTGGACGTCTACGACCCCGAGGCCGGAGGGCTGGAGCACGGCGGCAGGGCCGGGCCGAGGCAGGGCCTTGAGGAGGCGGGCTGGAGGCTGTCATACAAATACATCAGCCACTACCGCTACGGGGCCGCAAACCCCCTATGGCACGGGAGGTCGATGGCCGGGGCGTATGTCGAGTATTTCCACGCATCGCCCGAGCATCTGCTTGAGGAGACCCACCTGGACTCGTCGATGAGGCTGGCGGAGGCCCTCTACCAGGCGGCCTGCTGGTATGACTTCAACAGCTACGACATCGGCCGCTACTCCCTGGAAGTCCTGTTCTTCAGATTCCCGAAGGGCGAGGCCCCGCCCGGCTCGATCACGGATCAGCCAATATACGACTACGACAGCTACGACCAGGCCTCATACGATATCTACCCCAGGCCCGAGGCAATATACGTCAAGCCCATAGACGAGCTGGCGCTCAGCAGATATGACTTCAGCTTCTACGACGTGGCCAGATACGGCCTGGGCCTCCCCATCAGCGCCGACGGGATACAGCGTGAGGTGGACGACTACAAGCTCAGGAGCAGGCCCCTTGTGGCGGCGGCTATATGGCTCGTCTCCGGGGAGGACATGAAGCGCAAGGGCCTGACCCACCTGGCCTGGAACTGGTTCGACAGGATGAGGGTCAAGGATCTCCTGGCCAACGAGGGCGTCCCGCTGATGGATGTTCCCAACTACTACAAGTTCATGCTGGAATACAAATATAACTCGGTCACGGCTGGATACGCCGGGCCGGAGGACATAATAAGGAAATACGCCCGCCTCGGGCTGAGGGAAGACTTATTGCGCAGGATAGCCCAGATGGTGGCGAGGGCCTAGGCGGATGGGCGAGGAGCCGATCCCCATAGCAAACAAGATCGAATTCGGGAAGATAATCGTCGTGATACACGAGATAGTCCCCGAGATCACGGCCGACGGGTGGGTGGAGTATAGGTGCGCATACCACATAAGCGACTACTCGGTATCGCCCCCCGTCAGGACCCACATCGCATGGGCCTTCTTCAGGAGCCCCTCGCTGTCCGAGGAGGAGGCCAGGGGCAAGACGCCCGAGCAGGTGCGGAAGATGTGGGCCGAGAAGTTCGTCGCCTCCCTAAGGGAGGCGCTGGGAAGGGCCGTGGAGGAATACCTCTCCAACAGATCCGTCTTCACCATGTAGAAAGCTTTATATGCGGCACCTCCGGGCCGTGGAAACGCTTATAATCCATTGACCCGCCCACTATTGTGATGAGCACGGCTCCGAGGCCCAGACCCAGGCAGTCGGCGGTCAGGAGCGCCCCGCAGGCCCCCCAGGCCGGGCTCGGGCAACCGCTCGGGCAGGCGGATCACGAGATCATGGATCTCACGGCGAGGCTCCAGGATCAGATAAACAACCTATTGGGAATAACGATTGGCTTCATACTGGGGTATGACGGCGAGGAGGGTTGCGACACCTGCCGTGACTTCTACGAGAAGGCCGACCCCGTGGTCAGGGAGATAATCAGGCTGACGAGGAAGCTCGACAGGGTTGCGAGGGCGGCCAGCCCCCAGGCCCCAGGCCAGGCCTCGGGAAGGGCGGAGGGGGGTGGTGCCTAAATGGCGGCACCTGTCCCAGCAGGGGTGCGTGACCTGCTGAACAGGCTCGCCGAGAGGGCCCCCCACCCGGACAGGCTGGCGTTCGGCAAGATCGTGGTGCACCTCCAGAGGCCCGAGCTGGTCTCCAGGATCTACGACTACGTGATGTATAGAGTCCCATACGTGATAGAGGATCAGGAGGAGACGCCGCCGAGGAGGACGCCGGTCGGATTCGTCTTCGCAACCGCCCCCAGGTTCACGGATCAGGAGCTTGCGGGGAAGACAGCGGCCGAGGTGGAGGCGATGTGGAGGGCGAGGTTCGAGGAGGCCCTCAGGGCGGAGTTCTCTGCGGTGGTCAACGTCTACAGGATGAACAAGGAGCTGTTCAGGCCATAGCCACGGGGTGATCCGGATGCAGGCAGTAGCCGTCATCGTGAGGGGCGAGGAGATACCGATACCCCGCCTCTCCTACGAGGACGTGGAGTCCCTCGTAGTGGACTGGAGATCCGGGGGCATATCCGACCCCATAGGGCAGATCACCTCCTGGCTGTGGGACAAGATAAGGGGTCTCGTCACCGGCATAGGGGACATGCTGAAATCCGCAATAAACGCAGCCGCAGAGGCCATAAAATCCGGGATAAGCGCCATAATCGAGGGGTTGCGGAGCGCCATAATCGGGGCAATAAGCGCCGTCAAATCGGGGATAGACGGCCTCGTATCCGGCATATCCGGCATGGTCTCCGGGATCCTCTCGGCGTTAAGCTCCGGGATATCCGGCCTGATGGGCTTCATATCGGGGATAGGGAGTTCGATACTCTCGGCTGTCACCGGCATAGCCTCGACGATAGGGGGGACCCTCTCCTCCTTCTTCGGCAGCCTCGCCAGCATGATAGGCGGGGCCATAGGGACCTTCGTCTCCATGCTGTCCGGGGTCGCCTCGTCCATAATGGGTGCCATATCCGGCATAGGGGCAAGGCTAGGCGAGATGTTCAGGGGGATCGTATCGGCCGTAATGGACGCCCTGTCGGGGCTGAGGTCGGCCCTCATGGGCGTGGTCTCGGGAATCGCCTCGGCCATCGGATCGCTCGGCCCGATCATCTCCGGGGCGCTCTCCTCCGCCATGGAGCGGGTGGCCGGCCTATTCCGGGAGATCGGCTCCACCATCAG
>MAIU01000094.1 GCA_003344655.1 Candidatus Korarchaeota archaeon NZ13-K | reverse complement strand
TGAGGTCCCTCAGCTCCTCCAGGAGATCTGAGAACCTCACCTTCCCTTCAATCCTCACCTCCCTGCTTCCCCACCCGAGCTTCTCCCTCAGGGTCATGTAAACCCTTACCTCGACCATCCAGCTCACTTGAGCTCCGGGAATTTAAACTTAGAGGGGACAGAAGGAGAGGCCATGGAGGTAGGGGCAGTGGGCGCAGGAGGGCCTGTTTCCCCAGCAATCGGACTCGTTGCTCCTGGTAATCAGGCAGTAGTTCACCAGGGAGCAGTCGAGGCATGAGGGGAGTCTCAGGAAGTAGAGCCTCATAAGCATCCTCGCGTAGGAGTTCCTCCACACGTCCATCAGGCTCTCCCTCCCGAGATCCCCGAGGACGACCTCCCTTATCCTCCTGGACACCCCAAGCACCCTAGTCCTCCAAGATCTGGCGTAGTATATGCAGGGGGTCACCTTACCATCGCACCTCACGAAGAGGGCCCTGTTGGACACGAAAGGGCAGGACCTCGATGTTGAGGGCGCCAGGTTGGGCTGGGCCACCCTGATGCCCATCTCCAGGACCTTGAGCGATACCCTGTCCAGCTCCTCCCTCAATCTCCTCACGCATCCCTCATCGCTCAGGCAGTCCAGCTCCCCATCGAAGTCTATGAAGTTGCTGAACCTGACCTCGCTCAACCCCAGCTCCCTGGCGAACTCTAAGGCTCCCGTCATCTCGCTCAGGTTCAGCCTGGTGACGGTGAAGATGGCCCTCACCTCGGGTCTGGGGCTCGAGGCCTCAACCTTCGCCCGGAGGAGCCTCCTCAGACCCCTTGAGAGGCCCTGTAAAGTTCCTCCTCTCCTTACGAGGCTGTAGAGCCGGACATCATAGGCTTCCAAGCTAACGTAGAGCTCGTCGAGCCCAAGCCTCACGAGCTCCTCGGCGCATTCCTCGAGCGTGGAACCATTCGTGTTCAGGGCGACCTGGAATCCCATGGCCTTCAGCCTCCTCAGCATCTCCATGAACCCCGGGTTCGAGGTGGGTTCACCCCATCCCGAGAGGACTATCCTCCTGACGCCAGCCCTCACAGCATCCTCCACCACGCGCTCAAATGTGTTCGGGGTCATGTGGCACGGCTTCAGGTCCCTTGCTGCCTTTCTGAAGCAGTGAAGGCAATCATAATTGCAGCCGGTCGACAACTCCAGCATCAGCGTCCTGGGGTGGGATCCCTCATCCAGCTCGAGCCTCCAGTCCCCGTACCTGAAAGCCACTTTCAATGCACCACACCTTGCAACACATCGCCTGTGAAAGATTAAAATTCTTGTTCAAAATGTTTATTAGTGATGCTCATTCGGTAGCGGATGGTGATACCTTGCCCCCAGGAGGATACATGGGCGGCGTCCTCAGGGTGGATCTGTCCGATGGGAGGGTGTCGAAGGAGCAGCTCCCAGAGGAGAGCATCCTCAGGGCTTGGATAGGTGGCAGGGGTCTCGGAGTCTACTACATGCTCAAGGAGGTCGACCCCAGGGTGGACCCGCTCAGCCCCCGGAACAAGGCCATAGTGGCGACGGGTCCGCTCACCGGAGTGACTGGGGTGCCATCCTCGGGAAGA
The DNA here is from genome assembly GCA_003344655.1 of Candidatus Korarchaeota archaeon NZ13-K. NCBI lineage: Archaea > Thermoproteati > Thermoproteota > Candidatus Korarchaeota archaeon NZ13-K. The sequence goes on along the minus strand of MAIU01000094.1, from coordinate 2,423 downwards.
TGGTGCTCCGTCACGAAATCCCCTCTCACGGGGACCATCCATGATGCCCAGAGCGGCGGGAAGTTCGGACCGGAGCTCAAGTTCGCCGGATTCGACATCGTGATAATAGAGGGAGCCTCGGAGAGACCAGTTTACCTCTGGATACATGACGGCGAGGCCGAGCTGAGGGACGCGAAGCACCTATGGGGGAGGGACACCCACGCGACCACCGACATGATAAGGGAGGAGCTGGCCCCGGAGGTGGGGAGCGATGAGGCCAGCGAGATAAAGGTGCTCACGATAGGACCGGCCGGGGAGAACCTATCGAAGATAGCCAATCTCATCAATGATAAGTCCAGGGCAGCGGGCAGGGGCGGCCATGGAGCCGTCTGGGGATCAAAGAGGCTGAAGGCGATAGCAGTCAGGGGGCACGCGACCCCCACAGTCGCCAGGGAGGGAGAGTTTGAGGAGATAGCCGAGAAGTCCCTTGACATAATAAAGAAGGCTCCCGTCACCTCCCAGTCCCTCCCTAAGTACGGGACGGCGGTCCTGATAAACATAATAAACTCCCACGGCGTGCTGCCGACGAGGAACTTCCAGACAGGGGTCTTCGCCGCAGCCGAGAGGGTGAGTGGGGAGAGGATCGCGGAGGAGATAATGGACTGGAAGAAGCAGGAGGAGGAGACATGCTGGGGATGCCCGATAAGCTGCGCCAGGTACACTAGGATACAGAGCCCTCCGTTCACCGGTGAGGGAGGGGGACCGGAGTACGAGAGTGTCTGGGCCCTAGGCCCCCAGACGGGAACGGACGACCTGGCAGCGGTCAGCAAGGCCAACTACCTGTGCAACGAGCTGGGGCTTGACACGATATCCATGGGCAGCACAATAGGTGCGTTGATGGAGCTTGTGGAGAGGGGGAAGGTCCCCCAGGAGAGGCTGAGGGGCCTGAAGGTGACCTGGGGCAACGGTGAGGCCCTCGTGGAGCTCACCTGGCGCACGGCCTACAGATCGGGCATCGGGGATGACCTGGCCGAGGGAGCGATGAGGCTGGCCCAGAAGTACGGGGCCCCGGAGCTTGCGATGGTGGTGAGGGGACAGGAGCTCCCGGCCTACGATCCAAGAGGGGTCCAAGGGCACGGCCTGGCTTATGCCACGTCCAACAGGGGAGGCTGCCACCTCAGGGCCTACCTGATCTCGGCCGAGGTCCTGGGGATACCCGAGATGCTGGACAGGTTCTCCACGGCCGGGAAGGGAAGGTGGGTGAAGAGGTTCCAGGACTCCTTCGCCACTATAGACAGTCTGATAGTCTGCAAGTTCGTGACATTCGCTTACGGAAACGAAATACTCGCCTCACAGCTCTCCGCCGTCACGGGATGGGATATAGGCGTCGAGGAGTTCGAGAGGATAGGTGAGAGGATATACAACGCGGAGAGGGCCTTCAACGTCCTCTCCTTCGGGGACGGGGAGGAGCATGACACGCTACCCAAGAGGCTCTTGGAGGAACCGATGCCCGAGGGACCGGCCAAGGGCCACGTCACGAAGCTCGGGGAGATGCTCCCCGAGTACTACGCTGAGAGGGGATGGGTCAGGGGGAGGCCCACGAGGGCCAAGCTCGAGGAGCTGGGCCTGAGCTGGGTCGCGGAGATGCTGGAGAGGGAGAACCTCCTCCACGCCTAACACTAAATCTTTTTTACCTTTATGGCCCCGCTAGGGCACATCGCCACGCAGGCGGGCTCCAGACCCTCCTCCCTGAGCCGCTCGCAAAGATCGCACTTCCCCGGAGCTCCTCCGGGACCACCGAGCCTGATGGCCCTGAAGGGACAGGCGTGGATGCAGTCCAGGCACTTGTTGCACCTCGAAGGTATTATCTGGAGGCTCCCGTCCTCCCTCCTCACTATCGCATCCCTCTTGCACACCTTCACGCACGGGGCGATCTCGCAGTGGAAGCAGGAGACAGGTTTCTCGACACCTATCTTCGACATGATCATCCTGACGTATGATCTGCCGGCATGCGTGAACTCGCAGACGACGCTGCAGGTCTCGCAGTCTATGCACCTCAGGAAGTCTATCACCTTTAGGAAGCTCCCCAGCTCCGCGCACCTCTCAACCTCCACACCCAGGAAGTCGCAGACCTCAGCTGGGCTCTCCATCATCCTCCCCTCCTCACCTTCCCCCTGGCTAGGAGCTCATCCATACTCCTAGCCGCGCTGAGTCCCTGCTTCACCGCCCTACCGATCTTGGAGGGCCCGGTGACCACATCCCCGGCCGCGAAGATGTTGGTCCCGGCTATGTTGAAGTTCTGATCCACCCTCAACCTCCCGGCCTCATCCAGGTACTCTGAAAGCTCCTCGGAGGCCGGAGGTGTTGGAACCTCCCCCACGGCCTTCACAACTATATCGGCATCTATTATGAACTCACTCCCCTCCAAGGGCACGGGCCTGGGC
>MAIU01000093.1 GCA_003344655.1 Candidatus Korarchaeota archaeon NZ13-K | reverse complement strand
CCAATAATAAAAACGTTCCTCACGTGACGCCATGAATTCAATTCTATGCCTTCCATCGGAGACCCACGCGCACCCGAAGATCGTGCCGCGTGGGGAGTTCCCCTTGAGGGGCCCTCAGCGGAGTTGAAAAGGGATAGGATGCTCGGATTATGAGATTATTACAATCGGATGCTCCTGTTTTTCTTGACAGGATGACCTATCATGATATGCCGCTGTACGAATACATCCTCTCGAGCGGGGAGATAGTCAACCTGAACGGAAGGGTTAGGAAGTCCTGCAACGGTCTGGAGGAGGAGTACAACGTGGAGATGAAGGATTACGTGTGGCCGATCTGGGTGAGGGAGCCCAGTGAACCCATAATGTGGGAGGGCTTCGAGGTGACGATGAGGAGGAACCATCTGAGGAGGAGGATAGAGGTCAGGATGAGGAGATCCTAACCCCTCACACCTTTATTTGCGTCTCGGCATATGCCTGTATCGACCTGGTGAGCAAATCAGCTCTCACGGTCTTGAGGAACCGGATGAACGCCTCCCGCACCCCCTGACCCAGGAGGGCCGACACGGGCACCACCTCAGCGTCTATTCCCAGCAGCCCTCTTATGACCTCCGGTGGCTTTGCATCCGGCAGATCCTGCTTGTTCGCCAGCACCAGCAGTGGGAAGCCTGGTGGAAGAACCTCCCTGGCTTCCTGATACTGCCCCAGCGCGTAGACCATCTGAACGGGCTGGGCGCTATCTACTATCATTATCACGCCATCCTTGCCCCTTATCAGAGCCTTCCTTACGTAGGAGAAGGCTATCTGCCCCGGGGTTCCGGTGATGGTGACCTTCCATATCTCATTGAAGGGATTGAGGTCATCTATCCTATCCTTGGGGTGGAGCTCGTCCGTGGAGGCATCCCAGAAGATCACGCCGTAATCGAAGCCAACCGTGGTGGACATAGTCCCCTTCTCGTAATCCATCCTGATGGCCGAGGGGTCGAGCTTCCTTATGAAGGTGCTCTTTCCCGCTTGATGGGGCCCTATCACCACTATGGACATTTTCCTCATCTCTTCACCCCTAGTTGCATCTTGATCTCTCCCACTCTGGCTCTCAGGCTTGATATGAGCTCCCTGTACTCCGAGATCCTCCCGGCCATGAAGAGGGACTTCGCCCTCTTGAGGTCCTCCCTGAGCCCCCTAACCTCCTGCGCATCGATACCCGGGAGCAGGCCCCCCAGATCGTTCACCATATCCTCTATGACCTCTATCTCCATCTCCACCCTCCTGATGTCCTCTGAGACCACTCTCATGGTCACCCTGCCCTCCTCCACCATAACTATGCCTTCCTCCGCCAGGTTCCTCAGGACCCAGGATCTCCAGCCCTGAGGTATGAACCTGAGATCCTCCAGAGATATCTCCCCTCTCTCCCTCAGCATTGATATTATCTTCTCCCTCCACCTGGGGTAAAGTTCCAGTATCTCACTGATGAGTCCCGTGTATGCCATGGCCTCGGGCATCCCGTAGGAGAGCCTGGATGTCCTCAGGCAGTTGATCATGCTCTCAAGCAGGGACTCCGCTGACTCGAATGAGAGCCTGCTCAGGTCTATCTTGGCATCCTTGGGTACGTAATCCAACTCCTCCAGGACCTTACTGAGCAGAGAGCCAATCCTACCTATCCTCTCCGCTTCCCTCCTGAGCAGATCTATCTGCAACCTGGACCTGACTAGGAGAGGTATTTTGGGGAAGTCTAGTCCTATGTAGGGAATGACATCCTTCACGCTCGATAGCGAGGCCATACCACTCATCCTCTCCAGAAGCTCCCCCTTCATCTCCTCCACGCTCGCCTTTGATTCCATCATCCTCTGGATAACTTGGATCAACCTCCTCGACTCGCTCTCGATCGAGCTGAGCTTTGAGACGATGCCCTGAACGTGCTTCTGAGCTAATTCCTCATCCATCCCGGCCAGTTTCTCAGTTAGCGTGGTCTCCAACTCCAGCACATGGGAGAGTCTCACGTAAGTCACTCCCATCAACTCTAGCTCCTCATTGATGGATCTTAGGCTGCTGAATGCCTCCTTTAATGATCTGAGAGCTTCTTCTTTCCTCCTCTCCTCTTCCAGCTGCCCAGCTTTGACATCCTCTTTCCTCTCCTCAACCTCAGCCTCAGCTACCTCCCGAGCCCCCGATTTCCTCAGTATCCTGATTAGACTGATGAACGCTGGTATCTCCTCGTAGCTCTTCAGGGCTTCTGCATCCACCCCCTTCTCCCGGATGTAGAGATTGACCCTGCCCAAGAGCTCCCTCTCCATCGAGGCGATCTCCTCCAGGGTAACTTCTATGATATTTTTGGCCTCTCTGATCTTAGATTTGTCCCTCAGGAATGGTCTCATGTACGATGGATCCTCTATCATGCTTGAAATTAATCTCTTGATGGATTGTAATAGCAGGTCGGCCCTGTTCATCACGTCCTCTCCGGTACCGCTTATCTCGCTCTCGAGTAACCTAGCTGTCTCCTCGAGTTTCTTCAACCTACTTAGGGCCCTCTCCAAGTGAGGTAAGATGTCGTCCTTCCTCAGGTAACTCTCGAGTTTATCAACTCTATCTGGGCTATGCCCCTCCCCCAGCAACACTCCCTTGAGTTCTTCCCATTGAGCCTCTGACTCCATGATTCCATGGCTGATAGACGCCAAATTTTATAAAATTTACAGGCCCCTCTTCTGCTGATGCTTGAGGAGTTCTTAGAGAGCGGTTACGAGAAGTTAGAGGCGTCCCTGTTTGAAATATCCATGTATGAGATGATAGAGGAGTTATTGAGCGAGTATGAGTCCTTGGATAGGTATCAGAAATCTCTGGCTCAGCTCCTGAGTAAGGGTACGACAGCGGAGCTTAAGGCGATCAGGAGTGAGATCTCATCTCTTGTAGAGAGACTCTCAAGAGAAGAGATACTTTACAGCTATACGATGGATCCTTCTGTTGTTTCACCGATTCTCAGGAATAGGTATCAGCCATTGATCACGGAGATCATGAAGAAGATCAAGGAGATGAAGGTCAGAGCCTCCAATGAGCTGGAGGCATTCATAAATACGATATTGGAGGTGGTCGGATATTGTGAAGATACTACAGCATCCCTATCCTTCCTCTCGGGTCAGCTGAGGAGCATGCTGGGGAGGATGGAGCTGGTCCCCCCCGAGCTCCTCATCTCTACCTTGGAGCTTGTGGTCAAACACGTTCCCCAAGAGGGAGCTCCTGAGAGAGTTTTCAAAGAGATACGGGATTTGAGGGCAGCTTTGGCGGAACTATCCTCTGATTTAAGCGAGGAGAATAAGGAGAGGATGAGGCACGCCTTGGATACTTTAAATAATGTGGAAGTCGTGGTGAGGAGATTTCCCGGCCTCTCCGGAGCTTCTCTCAAGTACCTGGAGGAGTTCAAGGGAAGGTTACTGGATGAGATGATGAGAGGTCTCAGCAGGGATCTATCTTGACTCTCCCTGGGGCATCATGGGAGCTTCAGGCGGAGATTACCGAACCTAAGCTCGCTGCCGCTTGGAGTTGCCAAGAGTACTGGCTCCGGCGGTACGATGATCTCCCTGTCCTTTGAGCTGAGAGAGGCTTGCGATGGTGTTATGAGGAGGTAAACCCTCGGCTCCCCACCGTAGATCACTCTCACTCTCGCACCACCGCCGAGCTCTTGGAGAGCGTAAGGTATCCCTCTAACCTTCACTAAACTTGGTAAGCTTGTGATGGACTCTGGGATTCTGAGTACAGTATTTGCTGTCTTCACCTCACAAGGCTCGTGTATCATCAGCACCCTTTTCCTACCGATACCTACCCCTATATCGATGAGATCCAATCCACAGAGCAGGATGGCTCCCGCCTTGGGTTGGATCAGTGATTCGAACTCCATTAGGGATACGCACCTCGCCTCGCATCCTAATGTAAATATTTTAGATTTAACTCCACATAAATTAAATATTTTACCTTTATCTATCCAGTCGAATCCCACCTCGGTAGAAAACACGACTCCACTCATGCGCACCCTCAAGC
>MAIU01000092.1 GCA_003344655.1 Candidatus Korarchaeota archaeon NZ13-K | reverse complement strand
CCCTTTCCCTCTCCCCCTGGGCGTAAATGGAGCTCAACATGATCCACCTGCCCATCTGCATGAATATGGAGGGGAGGGCAGTCGCTATCATCATCACGTGCATGTCCCTGTGCTTTATGTGCCCTATCTCGTGACCAAGAACCGCCTCCACCTCTTCCTCGCTCAGCGTCCTGAGCAGGCCCTCAGTCACCGCGACGCCGTAGCCGAAGATCGGGCTCCCGAATGCGAAGGCGTTTGGGACATTTATCGGTGCCAGGTAGAGTTTTGGAGTCTTAAGCCCGCTCTTCCTCGCCAGGAATTCCGCAGCATCGTGAAGCCATGGTATTTCACTCCTCCTGATCTCCCTCAACCTGTACATCCCTATGAGCAGGTAGGGTGAGATCATCCACATGAACGCGTTGAACGCGAGGGCGAGGATCACCCCTCCCACCAGCCCGATGGAGCCGAGGAGGAGCGTGAAGACGAATGTGGAGACCGCTATTATCAGGGAGAGGGTCAGGAGCATGTCCAACCTGAGACCGAGGAGCGAGAATCCCCTGGAGGCCATGTTTCTCACCCAGATCGATCCGATACATCAAATTAAAAACATTTCGGGATCACCTGAGCACGCTGAACCCCTTCCAGTCCCCCCTGAACCTCTCCCAGACCACCTCCACCCTCTCCACCCTGGCGAGCGGGGGTCCCCTGTGAGCCCACCTTATCAGCTCCTCCACCTTGTCCCTCTCCCCCTCAACCACGGCCTCCACGCTGCCATCGGGCATGTTCCTCACCCAGCCGCTTACCCCGAGCTCGTTGGCTATCTCCCTCATCGTAGACCTGAAGAAGACCCCCTGAACCCTTCCGTATATCCTCAGGCGGGCCCTGACCAGGTCCACTGCGACCCCCGATACCCAGGGAGTGAAAAAATAAAATTTGATCATTGCGAGGGGCTCAGGCCCTTGATCGCGGTGTCCGAGTAGACGAAGATCATTATCAGGGACGCCATCTCGACAAGGACTCCTATCACTCCCAGGCTCCCGAGCATGGAGAGGACCGTGCCAGCTATCATGAGTATGCCTGCATACCTGAAGTCCTGACTCAGGCCCGGTATCTCGCTGAGCCTCATCACCATGATACCGTAGAGTATCCAGCCGATCACGTAGACAGAAACCCCAAGGAGGAGGCCCGCAATCCCCGGAAGCAGGGCGGCCAGGGCCCCGATCCCCCACTCGGGCGGCCTCTCGTATCTCGGGGGAAGGGAGAGCAGGAAGTAAAAGATTGCGGCCAAGGAGATTGCCAGCACAAGAGAGCCCGCTATGGACATCACGGCTCCGATCCTTCCCAGGCTGAACTTGGCCTCATCATAAAGCTTGAAGGATGAGGATGCCCTGTACCAGAGGTAGAGGCCCACCAGCCCCAAGACCAAGGCCGCTAGCGCGAGCGTCAAGGCTGAAACGGCCATCGGCATCATCGGGGACAGCAACTCCCTCAGGGATTTTGGAGCCTCCTGGCGGGGGATCCGCCAGAAGATCGTGGGCATGGACATCAGGAGTGGGAGGAAGGAAGCTATCACGAGTATGTCTGAGAGGAGAGCCAGCAGGGATCCCAGCCTCAGGTCCTTGAATGCCCTCACGAGTTGAGGTCTCATCTCCTCACTCATGCCATCACCTCACTATACCTGAGCTGCGATATTTAAAACTTTACTTTCTTAAAAAAATTGCTTAATAAAAGATGCGGCGGATTATAAGACTCACCGCGCTCATAAGCCCATGCTCCTCAAGGTGGCCACGTACAACGTGAACTCGATAAGGTCGAGGCTCCACATAGTGATACCCTGGCTCGAGAGGAGCGGGGCTGACATCCTGATGATGCAGGAGACCAAGGTGGATGATTCGAAGTTCCCAGTGAGGGAGTTCAGGGAGATAGGATACAACGTTGTCTTCCATGGAACTGGCGGTTACAACGGGGTTGCAATAGCCTCTAGAGAGGAGCTAGAGGGAGTCAGGTTCGGACTCTTCGGCAGGGACCCGGATAGGCTCGTCAGGGGGATCTACAAGGGGATACACGTCTTGAACGCCTACGTTCCCCAGGGGTTCAGGATAGACAGCCCCAAGTACGTTTACAAGCTCGGGTGGCTCAGGGACCTCAGGAGGCTCCTGGAGGTCGAGTACGATAGGAACTGGAAATTGCTCCTGGGTGGTGATCTCAACGTAGCCCCGGAGCCGATTGATGTGCACGATCCGGAGGGTCTCAAGAACCACGTGGACTTCCACATCGAGGTCAGGGAGCTCTTCAAGGGGATCCTCTCCTGGGGGCTGGTCGACCTCTTCAGGAGACACCATCCCGGGGAGGAGGGGCAGTACACCTTCTACGACTACAGGGTCAGGGATCCCGTGAGCAGGGGGATAGGCTGGCGCGTTGATCACCTCCTCGCCACGGAGCCCCTGGCGGAGAGGAGCATCGACTGCTACATAGATCTGGAGCCCAGGCTGGCTGAGAAACCATCAGATCATGCGATACTGGTTGCGGAGTTCGAGCTCTGAGCCCGGGATAAGGATATCTTCATCAGGCCCCTGTATCCCCCATGCTCCTCGAGGGTAAGGTCGCCCTGATAACAGGGGGCACCTCAGGAATAGGCCTCGCGACAGCTGAGCTCTTCATGAGGGAGGGAGCGCTAATCTCAATAGTTGGGAGGGACAGGGGGAAGGGAGAAGCTGCCCTCAGGGCCCTGGGAGGCGGGAGAGTCTCCCTTCACCTCGGTGACGTCTCCAGGGAGGAGGAAGCGAGGAGACTGGTCGACGAGGTGGTGGACAGGTGGGGGAGGATAGACATCCTCGTGAACGCCGCCGGCGTCTTCAGAGCAGCCCCTCTCACGGAGCTGTCGGTCGAGGATTGGGATCATGTGATAAACGTGAACCTAAGGGGGACTTTCCTCATGACGAAGTTCTCCCTACCCCACATGGGTGACTCCATAGTCAACGTCAGCTCAATAGCTGGAATAAGCCCTTATCCGAGAGGGACCGCTTACTGCTCAGCCAAAGCTGCAGTCATAGCCTTCTCCAAGGCCCTGGCTCTTGAGCTGGCTGATAAGGGGATAAGGGTCAACGCTGTTGTTCCGGGGCTCGTCGACACCCCTATGCTGAGGGGAATAGCCGGGAGCGAGGAGCGCTTCAGGAGCTACTCCTCCCTCGTCCCGATGGGCAGGGTCGCCAGGGCTGAAGAGGTGGCCAGGGCCATACTCTATCTGGCCTCCCCTCTCTCATCCTACGTCACCGGAGCCGTGCTCGTGATCGATGGCGGAATAACCGCTGGTAGGATGACCACGGCCGGCTCCCTCCCCGGACCTCATACTAGATAGGGTTAGGGAGATGAGGGCGGATGCCCTGTAGGTAAGGAGCGAGAGGGCGAGCCCGCTCACCCCTAGGGAGGAGCCGAGGAAGTATATCGAGGAGAAGAGGATGGGAAGGGAAACGGAGCTTGATATCAGAACGGAGACTGGATCCTCCTCGCTGAGCCTCTTGGCGGAGGATATGCCGTAGAGGGAGTCTATGATCAAACAGAGAGATGCTATGCTGCCGGCGTAGGCCGATTCCGGATAGAAACTCGGGAAGAACCTCTCCACGACCATGGGTATGAGGAGGAATCCGGCCAAAGATGCTGCTATGGAGATCAGGAGTCCGAGGACCTCCTGAAGTCTCGTTGACCTTCCCGAGGACCTCAGTGGGAGTATGTAGCTGCTCAGGCTCGAGGGCAGCGCCTGCATCGCCGAGTAGAACTGGAAGACGAGCTGATAATGCCCCAGGACCCTGTCCCCGTAGAGGGTCCCTATGACGACCTTATCGAACCTTGCGCCCATCACGGCCACGATTCCGCTGAGGTAGGAGAGGAGGGAGAACTTGAGGTATTTCTTCAGCTCCCTTACCCCTCCAAATCCTCTCCTGACCTTCCCGAGCATGGTGAGGGAGAAAAGCGTGAAGGGAAGAGTCACCGAGTAGACCACCCCATCCACGGTGAGGCGGGGGGCAAGCAGGAAGATCAGGAGGAGCTGGAGCAGCCTGCTGGATGTCTGAATGAGGAAGAAGTC